>CALYPF010000022.1 GCA_945271245.1 uncultured Enterobacteriaceae bacterium
TTAGACCGTTGGTGGTGACGGTAAGTGGATCACTTTTTACCCGTTGTTGACAGCTCGCAGGACCATAATGTTTTTCGCTGAACTCGCTGCCCACCTGGCTTGGGGCCAGATTAAGCTCCACGGTGTGCGCCCCCTGCAGTTTCGCTTCGTGTACAAAACCCGCCGCCGGGTAAACGTGCCCGGAGGTGCCTATCGCGATAAAAATATCGGCGGCGCCGATCGCCTGATAGATTTCATCCATTCCAATCGGCATTTCACCAAACCACACCACGTGCGGTCTCAGCCGGGCGGGAAACTGACAGCAGTGGCAGCGTTCATCAACTGCAACATCGTCAGCGCGTTCTAGTACCTGACCGCTGCGCGAACAGCGCACTTTCAACAGTTCACCGTGCATATGAATAACGTTGCGGCTACCGGCGCGTTCATGGAGATTATCAATATTTTGCGTTACCAGCAGAAAGCGATCGCCCAGCGCGGCTTCAAGTTTAACCAGCGCCTGATGAGCGGCATTCGGGATAATTTCCGGCTGCTGAAGCTGGCGGCGACGGGCATTATAAAACTGCTGCACCAGCCCCGGATCGCGCTCGAACCCTTCTGGCGTGGCAACATCCTCTACCCGATGTTCCTCCCACAGCCCGTCTGCGGCGCGAAATGTCTGGATCCCCGACTCGGCAGAGATACCCGCACCGGTAAGCACCACCACTCTGGGTAACGGCATGTCTTCACCTCCTGCCTGACCGTCACGGAAAAAGATACGCTGTCGCAGCCGCTCCCGTAACTGGCGTTTATTTTTTCTGAAACGGCTTAAGCGATGCAGGCGACGTGATTGTATGACCATCTTCGATTGCTACTCCGTCAGATGAAGGAAAGCGGCGCCGCGCATACCGCCAGCGTCGCCGTGGCGCGCGAGCGCTATGCGCGGAATGCGCGCCGCAGGCAACAGCACAGAGGCCAGGTTCTCGGGCAGCGCCTGCGCCAGCCAGGAAAACCGGGATAACCCTCCGCCTAATACCACAATGTCCGGATCGAACGCGGTCAGGAGATTACCCAGACACACGGCCAGCAGCGCGAGATAGCGGGCGACGTGCCGGCGGGCCTGCGCCTCGCCCTGCTCCCATGCAGTAATAATCGTCGGCGCGTCCAGCGCCTGCTGGTAGAAATGCTGGTATAGCCAGGCAAAACCGCGCTCTGAAAGGTAATTTTCCATGCAGCCGCGCTGACCGCAGGCGCAGTGGATCAGGGGAATATCAGCTCCGAGGATCTCCAGCGCATCAACGGGTAAGCGCATATGACCAAATTCAGCGCACAGACCGTTATATCCGCTAACGATGCGCCCATTCACCACCAGCCCGCCGCCCATCCCGGTGCCTAAAATAAGCCCCATCACAACCGGGGCGCTGCGAAATTCGTCGTCCCAGGCTTCGGATAGCGCGAAACAATTCGCATCGTTTTCAATGCGCACCTCGCGCGTTAGCAATCGGCTTAAATCCTCTGCCAGCGGGTGCCCGCTCGCAGCAGGCAGGTTTGCCGCGTAGAGCAGCCCCTGCGCGGTGCGCGGCGTGCCGGGTATCCCGATCCCCACGCTCCCCGCTTCACCGTATTGCGCATCCATTTCTGTAACCAGCCGAATAATCGCCTGAATAAAACGGTGATAGTCATCATGCGGCGTGGCGATACGCCGCTCCTGAAGCAACTGTCGCTGCGAGTTATATACTCCAAGCGCGATTTTGCTGCCGCCGATATCAAAACCGTAGTACATCCTTCCCCCGCTGCGCTTACTGGCCGCTTAAAACGCGGGCGGGATCGATATTGCTGGCACGCCTCGCAGGATACCAGCTCGCAAGCAGACTCAGTGCCAGAGCGGTACCAAGGACGTAGACCACGTCCATCCAGTGCAACTCTGAAGGTAGAAAATCAATAAAATAGATTTTACCGGATAAGAAATGATGGCCGGATATACGCTCAATGAGCGCGATAATATCCGTCAGGCGCCAGGCGGCGAAGACGCCGATCGCAGCGCCAATGACGCTGCCAAACAGACCGGCCATCAGCCCATACCAGATAAACACGGCGCGGATAAGCCCGTCTTTTGCCCCCAGCGTGCGCAGCACCGCGATGTCACTGCTTTTATCCTTCACGGCCATCACCAGCGTCGAAACAATATTGAAACAGGCGACGCCGATAACTAACACCATCGCTAAATACATAATGGCGCGGATCATTTGAATATCGCGATACATATATCCATAGGTGCCAATCCAGCTTTTAATATAGACGTAAGCGTTAGTCACTTCTCCGGCAGCCCGCACGCGCTGATTTGCTTTAAATACGTCATCCACTTTAACGGCGATACCTGTGACACTGTCACCCATACCGAGGTATTGCTGCGCATCCTGCAGCGGTATCATGGCGAAATTATGGTCGAGTTGGCCGCTAAGCTGCAAAATACCCTGAACCTGCATACGCACTCGCTTTGGCTGGCGCAAATCGTGTCCGGCATCGGTATTCGGGATCATGATGGAGATCCAGTCGCCGCGCTTTACCTTGAGCGACTGCGCCACGCCGCCGCCGATGATAATTTGCTGCGCACCGGCGTGGAAACCGCCCCAGGCGCCGTCTTGTACAAAGCGCGGCAGCGTGCTCAGTCGCAGTTCCTGTTCAGGGGAAACGCCCTTTACCTGGATAGCGCGCATATTCGCGCCGCTTTCCACCAGCCCGGTAAAGTTTACGTACGGTGCCGCCGCTTCAATGCCGCTGACTTTCTCTATGCGAGAAAGCGTATCGCGCCAGCCTGAAAACGGCTGATTAACCGGTTCTATCTCCCCATGCGGCACCACCGCGAGGATGCGGTTATTCAGCTCGCGCTCAAAACCGTTCATCGCGCTTAGCCCGACGATAAGCACCGCCACGCCCAGTGCAATGCCTATTGTGGAAATCACGGAGATAAGCGATACCATTCCGCCGCGCCGCCGCCCGCGGCTAAAGCGCAGGCCAATCAACAGGGAAAGAGGCGCGGCCATTACCGTGCCTCCGCAAACGGCGCTGCACCGCTAAGCTGCCCGTCACGCATTTCCAGACGCTGGATCATACGCTGCGCCAGGTGCAAATCGTGGGTAACAACCAGGAACGCGGTACCTTGTTTTTCGTTGAGAAGGCCCAGTAGGTTAAAAATGGCGTCCGCATTGCGCGCATCCAGGTTGCCGGTGGGTTCATCCGCCAGCACCAAACGCGGGTTATTCACGAGCGCGCGCGCGATAGCCACGCGCTGGCGCTCTCCGCCGGAAAGTTCAGAGGGGCGATGCCCGGCCCGATGCTCTAAGCCGACCGCCGCCAGCATTTCCTGCGCGCGCGCGGTAATCTGCGCCCCCTTCTGGCGCCCAATCAACAGCGGCATGGCGACGTTTTCCAGCGCGGTGAAATCCGGCAGCAGGTGGTGGAACTGATAGATAAAACCAAGTTCCCGGTTACGCAGATCCGCTTTCTCAGCCCCGCTCATGCCGCTTAGCGAGCGCCCGTCAAAAATGACATCGCCGGACGTGGGAGTATCCAGGCCGCCGAGCAAATGCAGCAGGGTGCTTTTCCCCGAGCCAGAGCTCCCGACAATCGCCATCATATCGCCGCGCTGTACGCTAAAGCTGACATCATGCAGGACATCCGTTTTCACGTTGCCTTCCTGATAACGTTTGCACAATTTATCGCACTGTAGCAGAACAGAGTTACTCATAGCGTAAAGCCTCGGCGGGTTGAGTGGCGGCAGCGCGCCAGGACGGATAAAACGTAGAAAGTAGTGCCACCAGCATCGCCGCAGCGGCAATCGCAACCACCTGCAGCGGCTCAATGGCTACCGGCAGCGAGGCGCCATCGAGTGCGGCGCCGATAGCCGGCGCCAGCGTATTCAACTGACTGGCCAGAATAACACCCAGCACCGCGCCTAATAGCGCGCCAATAATACCGGCGCTGGCGCCCTGCACCATAAAGACTGCCATAATCTGGCGGCGGGTTAACCCCTGAGTCTGTAAAATAGCCACCTCGCCCTGCTTTTCCATCACCATTAATCCCAGTGAAGTAATGATGTTAAATGCAGCGACGGCGACTATCAGGCTCAGCAGCAGCCCCATCATGTTTTTTTCCATTTTGACGGCCTGGAATAACTCGCCTTTGCGTTCACGCCAGTCTTTCAAAACCGTGCCCTGCGGGCGCGCCTGCTCGGATAGCACGTCTACCGCCAGCGGATTGTTCAGATACAAACGCCAGCCGGTAATGTTACCTGCGGGATAGCGCATTAAGCGCGAGGCGTCCTGGATATTGACCAGCATCTGGTAACTGTCCACTTCGCTATTCGCCGCGAAGGTTCCAATAACGGTAAACAGGCGCTGGCTCGGTAAGCGCCCCATTGGCGTAAACTGGCTGGCGGAGGGCACCATCAGGCGAATGGTATCGCCACGGCGCACGCCCAACTGGCTGGCTAGCTGTTCACCTAAAATTACATTGTACTGGCCGCCAGCTAACGCGCGCTGCTCCACATTCGTCAGATAAGGCGTGAGCGGATCACGGCGTGCGGGATCGATTCCCAGCATGACGCCAACCGCTACGCTGCGCGCGCTTTGCAGTACCACATCGCCGGTAGTAAGCGGCGCGGTCGCTGAAACGCCCTGCAGTTTTAGATTATCGGCAGGAAAGCGCCGGGGGTCGATAGAGCCGGAATCAGAGGTGATGAGAGCCTGAGGCATTAAACCCAGGATGGTATTTTGTAATTCACGCTCAAACCCGTTCATCACTGACAGCACCGTAACCAGCGCCATTACGCCAAGCGTAATGCCGATAGTGGAGAGCCATGAGACGAAACGACCAAAGCGGTCTGCTGCGCGCCCGCGCATATAACGCAGGCCAATGAATAACGCCACTGGTTGATACATGAAGTTCGTGTAACCGCGTTTTGGCAAATTGAAGGGAAGTATATCCACGATACCGTAACAGGTAAATGAATTATAACGTTTTTTTAAAGTCTTACCCAGCAGAAAGGCAATTGCAAATCAATAAGATAAGTGCCTTCTCCGCTCATTTTAACCCAGGAATGTTTAATAATTCCGCCTTAACATCAGCCTGATCTTTTTCCTAAATTTACCAAAAACCGATAAAAACAGACAAATGGAGTAAAACCTCAGCCATAGTTTTCCCAGGATCAACGCTCTTTTACCGTTAAACCAACCGCTGGATGAGTATGAAAAATAAGCATCTCTGGATAAACCAGATTAAGGGAATGTGTATCTGCCTGGTGGTGATTTATCACTCGGTTATCACATTTTATCCACATATTATCTCTTCACTTCAGGGGCATGCTGTCTATCTCGCCAAGCTCTGGATTTATGGCAATTTATATCTGGCGCCGTTTCGGATGCCGGTTTTCTTCTTTATTTCAGGCTTCCTGATTACGCGTTATATGAGTGAGGTGCCCTGGCGCGGGTGCGTCAATAAACGCGTGTGGAATATCGTATGGGTGTTTCTTTTATGGGGTCTGCTGCAATGGCTGTTTATTAGCCATATTAATCACTGGTTCTCAGACCCCGTCACGCACAATCCTGCCTCCAATGCCGCCTATGCGGCAACGCCCGGCCAGTTTATTCACAGCATGCTGACCGCCAGCACCAGCCTGTGGTATCTCTACGCCCTGGTGATTTACTTCGTTATCTGCAAACTGCTCTACGTCCACAAACGCTGGGCATTGCCTCTGCTTATCGCCGTAAGTATCGCAATTAACTTTTTGCCGCTGCCGTACTGGGGCATGAACAGCGTGGTGCGTAACGCGCCGTATTATGCGCTGGGAGCGTGGTACGGCGCACAATTGGTTGAAATGATGAAGTTATGGCAAATTCGACGCAGTCTGATTTTGCTGACGGGCGCCGGGCTGGCGGCGGCGGTGCTCTATGCCATGAACGTTAATCTTCCGCTCTCAATGCTGTCGATATTGCTTATCATGAAAGCGTTTTATAAGTTCGAGCAGAAAACGGGCAGCCATCCGCATTCGCTGTTCAATGTGATTGGCACCAATACCATCGCCATCTATACCACGCACCGAATTTTAATTGAGGCGATGAGTCTGGTAGCCATTAGCTTATTCCGGCACCACCGTCTCCCCGGCGCGGTACACTATATCGTATTGTTTGGTTATCCCTTAATGAGTCTTGGGATTTGTACTCTGTTCGGGCTTATCATGCGCCGCCTTTCCCACAGTCTGGCGGGCGATATGCTCTTTACGCCGCCGCGCGAGCTGGTTACCGAGCGGTAAGGGCTTTTCTCCTCGCACCGGTACCGACAGAGCGGTAATTCAGTGCTACTGTCGGTATCATGCGCCTGCACCTCCCCTTTCTATCACCTTGTATTGTGCACGGCGCAATTGCCGCCACCCGCGCTGCCGCTTCACGCAGCGCATTACAGTAGTTGCCAATAAGATACGTTCGGGGATAATAATGCACTCAGGTTTTCACACCATTCATCTCACTCGCGCGCAGTGCGGGTAACAGCAGAGCGTCTATGTCTGAACAAAATCGATACAGCCTGCCCACAGCCGCAGGCGAACAGCGCCAGCTTGGCGAACTAACGGGCGCGGCCTGCGCCTGTGAAGTGGCAGAAATCGCAGAACGTCATCAGGGGCCGGTGGTTCTGATTGCCCCGGACATGCAAAACGCCCTGCGCCTTGAAGATGAAATCAAACAATTTACTCAGGAGTTAGTTACCCATCTTGCCGACTGGGAAACGCTTCCATACGACAGTTTCTCACCGCATCAGGATATTGTTTCCGCCCGCCTTGCCACGCTCTATCAACTGCCATCCATGCGCCGCGGCGTACTGATTTTACCGGTGAATACGCTGATGCAGCGCGTATGCCCGCATAATTACCTGCACGGCCACGCACTGGTAATGCGTAAAGGTCAGCGCCTGTCGCGCGACACATTACGCGAGCGGCTGGAGCAGGCCGGCTATCGGCATGTTGACCAGGTCATGGAGCACGGCGAATACGCGACGCGCGGCGCACTTCTGGACCTGTGGCCGATGGGCAGCGAACAGCCGTTTCGGCTGGACTTTTTCGACGACGAGCTGGATAGCCTGCGCCTGTTCGACGCCGACAGCCAGCGAACTCAGGAAGAGGTTGAGGCCATTAATTTGTTGCCTGCGCACGAATTTCCGACGGATAAAACTGCCATTGAGCTATTTCGCAGCCAGTGGCGCGATCGCTTTGATGTGCGGCGCGATGCGGAGCATCTCTATCAGCAGGTCAGTAAAGGCACGCTGCCGACGGGCATTGAATACTGGCAACCGCTGTTTTTCGCCGAGCCTTTATCGGCGCTGTTTAGTTACCTTCCGGCTAATTCTTTGCTGATTAATACCGGCGACCTTCAGGATAGCGCAACGCGGTTCTGGCAGGACGTGAATACCCGGTTCGAAAACCGGCGCGTCGACCCTATGCGTCCGCTTCTGGAACCTGATACGCTCTGGCTGCCCCCGGAAACGCTATACCGTGAGCTAAAAAACTGGCCGCGCGTGCAGTTAAAAACGGAAACGCTGCCGAACAAAGCCGCCAACGTTAACCTTGGCTATCGGCCACTACCAAATTTAGCCGTTGAACCGCAGCAAAAAGCGCCGCTGGATAACCTGCGCCGCTTTCTCGACGCCTTTGACGGTTCAGTTATTTTCTCCGTAGAGAGCGAGGGGCGGCGTGAAGCGCTCGGCGAGCTGCTGGCACGCATTAAAGTCGCGCCCAAACGGCTATTGCAGCTCGAAGATGCACGGCCAGGGGTATCCGGATTGATGATTGGCGCCAGCGAACACGGGTTTATTGATGAACCCCGCAGGCGGGCGCTAATTTGCGAAAGCGATATGCTGGGCGAGCGCGTCGCGCGCCGACGCCAGGAGAACCGCCGCACCATTAATCCGGATACGCTGATCCGTAACCTGGCCGAACTGCATCCCGGGCAGCCGGTGGTGCATCTGGAGCACGGCGTGGGTCGCTATGCTGGCCTGACAACGCTTGAAACAGGCGGCGTCACCGGAGAATACCTTATGCTCATCTATGCGGGCGATGCAAAGCTGTATGTGCCGGTCTCGTCATTGCATCTTATTAGCCGTTACGCGGGCGGTGCGGAAGAAAACGCCCCGCTGCATAAGCTGGGCGGCGATGCCTGGAGCAAAGCCCGGCAAAAAGCGGCGGAAAAAGTACGCGATGTCGCCGCCGAGTTACTGGATATTTATGCGCGCCGCGCCGCCCGTGCCGGCTTTGCGTTTCGACACGATAAAGAGCAGTACCAGCGCTTTTGCGACGGCTTTCCTTTTGAAACCACGCCGGACCAGGCGCGCGCAATTAACGCGGTGCTGAGCGATATGTGTCAGCCGCTGGCGATGGACCGGCTGGTGTGCGGCGACGTCGGTTTCGGCAAAACTGAGGTGGCGATGCGCGCGGCGTTTCTCGCCGTAGAAAATACGAAACAGGTCGCGGTGCTGGTGCCCACCACGCTACTGGCGCAGCAGCACTATGATAATTTTCTCGATCGCTTCGCCAACTGGCCGGTTCGCATTGAGATGCTTTCCCGCTTTCGCAGTGCAAAAGAACAAAATCAGATTCTTGAACAGGCGGCCGAAGGCAAGATTGATATTCTGATTGGCACGCATAAATTACTGACCAGTGGGCTAAAGTGGCGCGATTTAGGGCTACTGATCGTCGACGAAGAGCACCGGTTTGGCGTGCGCCATAAAGAACGCATTAAGGCGATGCGCGCCGACGTCGATATTCTGACGCTAACCGCGACCCCTATTCCGCGCACCCTGAATATGGCCATGAGCGGCATGCGCGATCTGTCGATTATTGCCACGCCGCCGGCGCGGCGGCTGGCGGTAAAAACCTTCGTGCGCGAATATGACAGCCTGGTGGTGCGTGAGGCTATCCTGCGTGAGACTCTGCGCGGCGGGCAGGTTTATTATTTATACAATGACGTCGAGAATATTCAAAAAGCGGCGGAAAGGCTCGCAGAGCTGGTACCAGAGGCGCGCATCGCCGTTGGCCACGGGCAGATGCGCGAACGCGAACTGGAACGCGTGATGAATGATTTCCACCACCAGCGCTTTAATGTGCTGGTTTGCACCACCATTATAGAAACCGGCATCGATATTCCGACGGCCAATACCATTATTATTGAGCGGGCCGATCATTTCGGGCTGGCACAGCTTCACCAATTGCGCGGGCGCGTGGGGCGTTCGCATCATCAGGCCTATGCCTGGCTGTTGACCCCGCATCCTAAAGCGATGACCACCGACGCACAAAAGCGGCTGGAAGCGATCGCCTCACTTGAAGATCTCGGCGCCGGTTTCGCACTGGCGACTCACGATCTGGAAATCCGCGGAGCCGGCGAGCTATTAGGCGAAGGGCAAAGCGGACAAATGGAGAGTATCGGCTTCTCTTTGTATATGGAGCTGCTGGAAAACGCGGTCGATGCGCTGAAAGAAGGTCGGGAGCCGTCACTTGACGATCTCACCAGCCAGCAAACCGAGGTTGAATTGCGCATGCCGTCCCTGCTACCGCAGGATTTTATCCCGGATGTTAATACGCGTCTCTCCTTCTATAAGCGCATCGCCAGCGCCAAAGATGACGCAGAACTCAACGAAATTAAGGTCGAATTGATCGACCGTTTCGGCACCCTTCCGGATGCCGCCCGTAATCTGCTGGATATTGCCCGGCTGCGGCAGCGGGCACAGTCGCTCGGCGTACGAAAACTTGAGGCGAACGATAAAGGCGGGGTTATCGAGTTCAATGAAAAGAATCACATCGATCCTGCGTGGCTGATTGGTTTACTGCAACAAGAACCCCAGCGCTACAGGCTGGATGGGCCAACCCGCCTGCGTTTTACCCAAGAGTTGGCGGAGCGGAAAATTCGGCTCGACTGGGTGCAGAGTTTCCTCAATCAACTGGAAGTAAATGCGATAGCCTGACGCTGCTGGATTGCCTGACTTAAAAAACCCCTTATCGGCAGGTACCTGCCGATAAGGGGTTTTGCATTTCATCTGAAAGAATATACGCCACGGGCTGAAAACGCCCCGCCGCCGGTGAAGAAGTAGATTGCCGGTACAGGCAGGTATTCACGATATTACGCCACCTCACCAAAATGCGGGCTTTATCGCCCCGCGATACGCCTTAATTGGACATGGTGAAGTGTGGAGTATAGATAAATCGTTGAACGGCATGACTCACCTGCCGATATACGGTTACGGCCACGAAAAACCGGCCCTGATTATGTTTCTGAAACAGTGAGCATACCAATCTCGCGATAGCATTATGCGGCTGCTCGCTATCGCGATGGTCGTCCTGCCACTGGCCCTGGAGTGGCGAATATTCACCTTCTTATTTATTTTTATATTTATAAACAAAAACTAGCGGTAAAAAAATGGCGATTTTAAGGTGAAATTCCAACACATGTGAAAGCGCCGACTATTTCACTCAGGCAGACTGATCCAGTTTTAGCTGCCCGTTTTTGTTAAGCGGTATTTGGCTGCCAGGATCGTTATCCATCCGGATTTTCCCGGTGCGGTTCCCTATTTTATAGGTGACATCGTAACCCACGCGCTTTTGCGTCTTATCATAAACGGTACGGCACCGGCGCTGCGCCGAGGAGCGGGTATCATTATCTTGCATCGCACCCTGAATTTGATTACCGGCGTAACCCCCGCCCAGCGCCCCTGCGACGGTCGCAACATCTTTGCCCCTACCGCCGCCAAACTGGTGCCCGATAACACCGCCAGCCACGGCCCCAAGTGCGGAACCAATTAAGCGATTTTCATCCTGCACCGGCGCCCGGTGCGCAACGGTAACATTTCGACAAACATTACGCGGGGTTTTTATCGTTTCATTAATCGGTTTCGCGGATACCACCTGCGCATACTGGGGAGCCGGACTAAAAACATCAAGCCCGGCCACTGCGGCTACGCCCAGCGCCGCCGCGGAACCAATACCGATACCCGCCAACATTGATTTATTCACACAACCTCCTTCGCACAGTGTCATTGAACAATTCTGCAACATAATTAACACGCTCACCAATCAGAAACAGGATGAAAAATGCAGAATCATGCGTTAAGAAAGGGTATTTAGGAGTACTCCCACTTTCACTGTGGAGTGCGAATAGATATCAGCTGCCCCTATAAAGTTGATTGTCGGGCGCTTTCTTGCGACTAATAATGACATAAATGAAGAATTGAGCGCAGAGAGAGAGATTGAACGTGGGGCGAAAATATGCGCCCCGGAAGGGCGCATATCGCGGTTATTAATGCAATTTTAATCGCGGGCGGATCACCCGGTTAATACTGCCGACCAGTATCATGAGGGCGGTTTTAAAATAACCGTGCAGCGCAACCTGATGCATACGATAAAGAGAAACATACACTAATCTCGCCATTCTGCCTTCAACCATCATAGAGCCACGCATCAGGTTGCCCATCAGGCTGCCTACGGTTGAAAAACGCGATAGCGAGACCAGAGAACCGTGATCCTTATACAGATAGCTTTTGAGTGCCCTTCCCCTACGCTGCGCTAAAATATTGTGCAATACGCACGACGCCATTTGATGAGCCGCCTGCGCGCGGGGCGGGACAAACCCGCCTTCCGGGCGTGGGCAAGACGCGCAGTCGCCAATGGCGAAAATAGTCGCGTCGCGCGTGGTTTGTAGCGTCGGCTCAACCATAAGCTGGTTAATACGGTTGGTTTCCAGCCCGCCAATTTCTTTCATAAAATCAGGCGCTTTAATGCCTGCCGCCCATACCATGAGGTCGGCCTGAATAAATTCACCGTCTTTGGTATTTAATCCATCGGCCTGCGCGCTGGTCACCATGGTTTGGGTTAACACCCGTACGCCAAGCTGCGTTAACTCACTGTGCGCCGCGTTTGAGATACGGGGCGGCAGCGCCGGGAGAATGCGCTCACCGGCCTCAATTAGGGTCACATTAAGCGCCTCGCTGGTCAGGCCTTTATAGCCATAACTGTGCAGCTGTTTCACCGCATTATATAACTCCGCAGAAAGCTCTACGCCGGTTGCACCACCGCCAACGATTGCAATATTGACCTTTCCGCCAGCGCTCGCGTTCGCCGAATATTTTAAAAACAAATTCAGCATCTGCTGATGAAAGCGTTTGGCCTGGTGTGGATTATCAAGAAAAATGCAGTTTTCTTTAACGCCAGGAGTATTGAAATCATTCGATGTGCTCCCCAGCGCCATCACCAGCGTATCGTAGCTCAGGTAACGTTCGGGCACGAGCACATCGCCCTTTTCATCGCGCAGCGCGGCGAGAGTGACCGTTTTCTGCTCCCGGTTAATATCCATCACTGAACCGAGCTGAAACTGGAAGTGATGGTGACGGGCATGCGCGAGATAACTCAGCGCATCTACGCCTTCATCCAGCGATCCGGTTGCGACTTCATGTAGCAGCGGTTTCCACAGGTGACTATTATTTCTGTCAACCAGCGTAATTTCCGCTTTTTTAGAACGTCCTAATTTTTTTCCAAGCTGTGTCGCCAGTTCAAGGCCACCCGCACCGCCGCCGACGATAACGATTTTCTGCATTGCCGTACCCAATGTAAGCACCTCTTTAATTCATACGTCGCCCCGAAAAAGTGGGGCCAAAATATTTTTATTAACACTCATTTATCATGGCTGAAACGATAAACCCGATAAGAATATCATGAATGGCATATTGGTCATACCAAAATTGATATGAATCAATTTTCACCAAGATCGTGCGAAGGCGCAGAATGATTTTTTGTATATGAAGCAAAAAAGAGGGTTGCCAGACGAAGCATTGCGCTGGCGCTCGCTGCGTTTTATCACTGTAAAACGGCGCTGCTCCGGAGCGATTAATACGCGCCGGTTTTGCCCGCGATGAAGGGACGGTGTGTTAAGAGAGGAAGCGCATACGCAATGACGCCGACAGCGATTCACATATCACGACTCGCCTGCCGGATCGTCTTATTTGAAGTGGGGGAGAGCTATCCCAGCGTTTTAAACGCTTTAATGCGCTGTAAATGCGGCGAGATATTTTTGAATTTATGCGTTTGCTCTTCATCCCAGATTATCTCATAGAAAGGATGCAGCACTTTCGCGGTACTTTGGCTGTCCAGCGCCTCATCCTGCCGGGACAAAATCGTCATACAGCGATCGCGGTTTTTCTCGCGGAAGTTTTCCACGCATTTCGTGGCGATATCCAAATACTCTTCCGGGCGATCGATTTTGCCTTCCATATTTTCATAAGGAAATAAATTAGGATTAAAAATCACCTGCCGCATATCGCACAGAAAACCAATGCGCTCGGCCCAGTAGCCGCCAAGCCCAACGCCACAAATTAACGGGCGGTCATCGATATTGAGCTGCAGCATCTTATCTACTTCCCGTAAAAGATGCTGCATATCGTGTTTTGGGTGCAGCGTGCTATAGCTTATCAACCTGACGTCGGGATCGATAAACTGGAGCTGCAATACCTTTTCATGGTTGCCCGGGCTGTTTGAGTCAAAACCGTGTAGATAGATTATCATTACATCCTCACTGCATCAGAACATCATCCAGATAGTACTTTGTGCGTCACTGTGCTGATTTACAGGCCTGCCAGCGCACATTGAGTTCGGTCAAGTCGCGATTAACCTGCTTCCAGCGCGGCGAATCCATGAGCGCCTGACGCGTCAAAGAACCAGTATGGTACAGTTTCGCAACGCGCGGCGCGCTCTGCGGCGCAAGACTATCCAGTATCTCAATCGCACCGCTACGATTATTACAGACTAACGCCATATCACACCCGGCCTCAAGCGCGGCCCGCGCGCGCGCCGGATAGCCGCCCATGATTGCCGCGCCTTCCATCGATAAATCATCGGAGAAAATCACGCCGTCAAAACCCAGCTCCGAGCGTAATACTGTCTTAAGCCAGTAGGGAGAAGCGCTGGCCGGACGAGCATCGGCATCGTGATAAATAACGTGCGCCGGCATTATCGCATCCAGCTTATTCTGGGCAATCAGCGCCTGAAACACCGCCATATCGCGTTGACGAATTTCTGACAGCGGGCGCGAGTCGTACGGTGTCTCTTTATGAGAATCTGCGCTCACCGCACCGTGTCCGGGGAAATGTTTGCCGGTGCTTTTCATGCCCGCGCTGCGCATTCCATCAATGGCGCTACCCGCAAGCTGAACCACGTATTTCGGGTCATCGTGCCAGGCCCGTTCGCCAATGGCGGCGCTAACGTGGCCAACGTCCAATACGGGCGCAAAACTAATATCAATGTCCATGGCTATCATTTCACTGGCCATTAGCCACCCAGCCTCACGCGCCAATTGCACGCCCTGCTCCAAGCCCAAAAGCGCAGCAAAGGACTGCGCGGCAGGCAGTGCGGTAAACCCTTCACGAAAACGCTGTACGCGCCCCCCTTCCTGGTCGACCGCTACCACCAGACGCTGCCGCGACGCCTCGCGGATCTGGCGCACCAGCTCACGTAACTGCTGAGGATCGTGGTAATTACGGGTAAAGAGGATCAACCCGCCAACCAGCGGATGCTGTAAAATTTCCCGATCTTCAGCGCTAAGCTCATAGCCCGCGACGTCAAGCATTATCGGCCCTACACTCACGTGTTTCTCTCCTCATTGCGCAGCTGCTGCCAGGCAGCATCTACCAGTTGAATAAATTGATGCTCGCCGGTTTGATGCCAGCGGCCTTCATACCACGACGCGCCCAGTACCAGCCCCCAGGGCCGCCAGCGGCGAATTTGCGCGCTTAGCGTCGTTTCATTCAGCCGAGCCAGGCTTGCATAATGCGAAACGAGCTTATTATTTGTCGACTCATCGCCACAGTCCGCCAGCGCCAGCTCAAGGGCGATATCACCGTCCCCGGCATACTCCCAGTCGATGAGCTGCAAATGTGCCCCGTTGCTAATAATATTTCCGGCGTGAATATCCATATGCAGCGGTGCCAGGCGCAGCGGATGCGGCTCGCCGCGCGCCTGTAGGCGATGAAGCCAGCGCAGCCATTGCTGCGAGCGCCGCGCCGGTGCCGCCAGCAGCCACCAGCGCTCAAGTAACCCTGTAAGATTTACCGCCCAGCCGAATGGAGGTAACTGGTGTAAATCACGTAATATCCGGGCCAGGGCGGAAATAGGGGTAATAATGGGCGATACGCTACCGGGTAGCCAGCTTGTCAGCAACCAGTCGCGGTTTAACCCTATCGGGCGCGGAGCGATTCCCTGCGGCAGATGCGATAGCGCCCTGTACTGGCGCGCCAGCGATACCCCAGGGAGCGCTTCTGCAGAGCGGCAGCGCGCAGCCAGCGTTACGGAATCAATCGTCAGGCGATAACTACAGCCGCTCAACCCCTGCATACCAGATATAACACCGGCGGCCCTGGCCGCCGGAAAATGCTGAGTAATTAAGCGCTGCAGCGAGGCATTACTGGATCCGTTCAACATCGCCTTTGCCCGACCAGACAATTTCTCCGGTCTGCACCGTCATTAATTGCATCTGCAGGGCGGGCGCGTTGACGTTTCCGCTAACGCTGCTGTACAGCACATAGTGCGCTCCGACGTTACGGGCAATGCCAATCGCCTTACTGCGGCTACCAAGACTATCCTCAGGAGAAAGGCCTAACTGCTGCTTCGCCAGCGTTAATTGCTGCGCGCCCACCAGCGTGAATGTACCGTTATTCGCCAGCGCTTCGGTAAGCGCTTCGGTCGCCTTCCCCGCCTGTAAGCTGCCGTTGGTGCGGTTATTCACGCTATCTACCAGCAAAACGCTGCCGCTGGAAACACCCTGCGCGTGGAGCATTTTAGCCACCAGCGGCTGTATCGCACCGCTCCAGTTAAACGCTTTCTCTTTCGGTTGCGCCGGCGTTTCAGGCTCAGTAATCGGCCCCGGCTGCTTCGGCACTTCCGGTACGGTCTCATTCGGCGGCGGTACGGGCTGTTCCGGCGCGGGTTTAACCTCATCAACCGGGGCGGGTTTCTCTCCATTGATTCCACACCCGACTAATACCAGCGCGAGAGCGCCGACGGTGACGTAACGATGAATTTCCTTAATCAACTTTTACCCCTCACAGCCAAAGAGAGAGGCGCACGTGACGCGCCCCCATAAAATTACCGCTGGACATTAATGCTACGCTGCGGTGCGCCGGCACCGTTATGCTGCGCGCCTGCTCCAGCGGGTGCATCTCCAGCCCTTTTCCGTCATACCAATAGAAGCGATAATTAACCTGGATATCCCGCCCGCGTTCATTATAGAGGTGCGAAATGGCTACCGGCTGAAGATCGCTGCGGGAAAATGCGGGTTTATCCGCAGTGATACCGGCAGCCAGCAATGTCGATTCCATTACCAGCGTTTGCCCGTCGTTAACGGGAATTACCGCCGTTGAGGATGAGCATCCGGTTAATAACCCGGCGATAACGCCAGATAACAGAAAAAGGCGCATATTATACATCGTCTTCGCACGCAAGGAGCGGCCCGAGAGGTCTCCCTCCAAGCAGATGCATGTGGATATGATAAACTTCCTGGCCCGCATGGCGGTTGCAGTTAACCACCAGACGATACCCTTCTTCTGCGATACCTTCCTGCTGCGCGATTTTCGCGGCGGCAATCATCATACGCCCCAGCGCCTGCTCATGCTCCGGCTGTACATCGTTTACCGTAGGAATAAGCGTATTCGGCACGATCAAGATGTGCGTAGGCGCCTGCGGAGAGATATCCCGAAAGGCGGTCACCAAATCATCCTGATACACAATATCGGCGGAAATTTCGCGGCGAATAATTTTGCTAAAAATTGTCTCTTCGGCCATGACTGAGTCCTTAAACATAAACCTGAAACGAGTATGAGCGAGATGTAGCTTTTCTTTCAACCTTCCAGCGCAATTCTTTAATTAAATGCGGTTCTTTAAAACAAAAAAGGGTGCCGAAGCACCCTTTTATTTACTCCCCGTCACTCATTAACTGTTACGGATAAATTCATCCATTTCAGTTTTCAGATTATCTGAACGGGTACCAAAAATAGCCTGAACGCCGGAACCTGCAACGACAACGCCCGCCGCACCCAACCCTTTCAGCCCGGCCTGGTCTACTTTAGACACATCGGCAACGCTAACGCGCAAACGTGTGATACAGGCATCAAGGTTAGTGATGTTCTCTTTACCGCCGAAAGCGGCAACCAGCGCTGGCGCCATCGTCCCACCTGCGGTAGTGACGCTTTCCGTAGCCGTATCTTCGCGGCCTGGCGTTTTCAGGTTAAACATATTGATGACAACGCGGAAGATAACATAGTACAGCAGCGCGTACACAATACCGACAATCGGGAATAACCACAGTTTGCTGCTGTTGCCGCTCAGTACGATAAAGTCGATCAGCCCGTGGGAGAAACTGGTGCCGTCGCGCATACCGAGCAGAATACAGATAGGGAATGCCAGCCCCGCGAGGATTGCGTGGATCAGATACAAAATCGGCGCCACAAACATGAAGGAGAACTCGATAGGTTCAGTAATCCCCGTCAGGAAGGAGGTTAGCGCGGCTGAAACCATTATTCCGCCAACTTTTGCGCGATTTTCAGGCTTAGCTGAATGCCAAATAGCAATCGCCGCCGCCGGCAAACCATACATTTTAAACAAGAAACCACCGGACAGTTTACCCGCCGTAGGATCGCCCGCCATGTAACGCGGAATATCGCCGTGGAACACCTGCCCCGCTGAGTTGACATATTCGCCAAT
This sequence comes from uncultured Enterobacteriaceae bacterium, assembly GCA_945271245.1. Lineage (GTDB taxonomy): Bacteria > Pseudomonadota > Gammaproteobacteria > Enterobacterales > Enterobacteriaceae > Apirhabdus > Apirhabdus apintestini. The sequence continues at coordinate 17,753 of CALYPF010000022.1, forward strand.
TTGCATCTGGAACGGCACATTCCAGATATGATGCAAGCCGAATGGCACCAGGCAACGTTCAATAAACCCATAAATGCCGAAAGCGACTACCGGGTTTTGGTAAGCGGCCCACTGCGAGAAGGTCTGGATAGCGGTACCGATAGGCGGCCAGATAAAGGACAGTACGATACCGAAAAGAATAGCCGTCAGGCCGGAAATAATCGGCACAAAACGCTTACCGGCAAAAAACCCAAGATATTCCGGAAGCTTGATGCGGTAAAAGCGGTTAAACATATAGGCCGCAATCGCACCGGCAATAATTCCGCCAAGAACGCCGGTATCCGCCAGGTGTTTGGCTGCAATCTCTTCCGGCGACAGGTGCAGCACCAGCGGTGCGACCACCGCCATGGTTTTCACCATAATGCCGTAGGCTACGACTGCGGCCAGCCCGGAAACGCCGTCATTATTGGTAAAGCCCAGCGCCACGCCAATAGCAAAAATTAATGGCATATTGGCAAACACTGAACCGCCCGCCTCGGCCATCACATGTGAGACTACCGCGGGTAGCCAGCTGAAGTTAGCGGAACCGACGCCCAGCAGGATACCTGCAATGGGCAACACGGAAACCGGCAGCATCAGCGATTTACCCACCTTTTGCAGGTTAGCAAATGCATTTTTAAACATAGTTGAGAGAGCTCCTGAGTATTTGTGCTTTTTTTATCTTTTGCACGCCGCGGGGAGAACGGCGTTTAATGCAAGGCGTCTGAGCGCCTTTTATTTATTACGCAGAGTAAAATAAATCAGAGATATATTACTTGATAGCTATCACGTATCAGCAAAGGGCGGTTTAAATAGCGTAATTAACGTTAATAATCTATTTATAAGCGCCCGATAACCCGCATAAACAGCCTGTTTCAGGCGCTAAACTTTACCTTCTCCGCCCATTAATTACGAGCAGTAAAATAATTATAATATCGGAATTATTGTAGACGTTCAGGCTCGACGGGGAAAAGATCGCCGAAATTCTGCGTTGTCACGCGCGCCAGTTCCTCAAGGCTTACCCCTTTCAGCGTTGCCATATATTCCGCTACATCACGTGCCCATGCTGGCTGGTTTGCTTTGCCCCGATGCGGCACGGGTGCCAGCCACGGTGAATCTGTCTCAATCAATAGGCGATCCAGCGGCACATAGCGCGCGGCCTCGCGCAGCGCCTGCGCATTCCGGAAGGTCACTATCCCTGAAAAAGAAATATAAAAGCCGAGATCCAATAGTTTCTCCGCCGTTTGCTTATCCTCAGTAAAGCAGTGTAGTACACCGCCGCACTCTGTCACGCGCTCCTCCCGCAGAATAGCCAGCGTATCTTCACGCGCATCGCGGGTATGAACGATTATCGGTTTTTTTAACTCTCGCCCCACCTGAATATGTTGACGGAACGCGGTTTGCTGGCGCGCTTTATTTTCCGGCTCATAGTAATAATCAAGCCCGGTTTCACCCAGAGCGATAACGCCTGGCTCCGCCGCCAGACGGCGTAAATCTTCTATATCAAACGCCTCTCCCTGGTCCAGCGGATGAACGCCGCAGGAAAAAGCAACATTTTTCCGATCGCCGATGAATTGACGCATCGCCTGATATCCCGACAGCGTCGTCGCCACGGCAAGCATAAACTTAATGTCCCTCGCCGCCGCTTTGGCCAGTACGTCATCGACGCTTTGATGTTCCGTTTCATAATCCAGCCCGTCCAAATGGCAGTGTGAATCCACTAAAAACATAGCGTTTCTCTTCTTTATAAGTGCGATAACGACAGTGCACGCCCAGGGCGCCTGTCATTTTCCCAGCTCAACAGCATTTCGAATAAAAGTAATTCGCGATTAACGCCGGAAATAGCGCTCAATTGTTCCCGGCAGTGAAACAGTTTAGTGAGTGAAGTTTGTAGTACCGGCTGCGCTGCGCTTTGTGCAATTTGTGCCACCAGTGCCGTATAATCCACATTGGCGATCCACCTTCCGGCATGATGTTGCCATTTGATGCCATCCAGTAACAGTGAACCCAGCCAGCGCAGTATCTCCGGCGCGTTATCCTGGTTGAGAATTTTAAGTAGCGGTAGCCAGGCGCCGCTTTGCAAAGCCAGCTCCACGCCCGCGCACAGCTTTTGGCGCAGTTCCCAGCGCTCCGAAGTTAAAAGTTCCAGCGCGGCGGCCGGCACGCCGTCGCAAAGCCGCAGTGCCGCGCGATGTAGCTCTGCCGATAAGCCGTTTTCCCGCCCCAGCCAGACCACGGAAAAAGTTTCATCGGGCGGGGCAAGATGGTAGCAAAAACAGCGGCTGCGCAGGGTCGCCAATAGTCGCTCTGGCTCCCGGCAGCTTAGAAAAAACCAGCATTCTTCCGGCGGTTCTTCCAGTGTTTTCAATAGTGCATTAGCCGCCGCTTCGGTCAGGCGCTCCGTTTCGGGGATCCATACGACCTTAGCCCCCCCCATGCGGGAGCGATCGTAGAGTTTCTCCATCGCGTCGCGTACCGCATCAACGCCGAGGCTGGTTTTCCCCTTTTCCGGTGCGATAACCCGGTAATCAGGGTGCGTTCCTGCCTGCATCAGGCGGCAGCTATGGCAATGCCCGCAGCTTTTATTTTCTTCCGGTTGCCGACACATTAACCAGCGGCTCAGCGCGTAAATAAGCGCATCAGCGCCCATCCCTTCCTGCGCCTGCACCAGCAGCGCATGATGGCCTTTGCCCTGCCGATAGCCACTAATGAGTTTTTCAAATGCCGGACGCAGCCATGGGTACCAGCGCATTACGCCTGCCCCTGAAACCAGCGTGTAATCACAGCACGGATATTCGCCGAGACGTCTTCCAGCGGCTGCATGGCATCAACCGTAATTATCCGTGAATCCTGCTGCGCAAGGCTGAGGTAGCGCGCCCGGGTTCGGTTAAAAAAGTCGAGCGATTCCTGTTCTATCCGGTCAAGCGCGCCGCGCGCGCGCGCGCGCCTGAGGCCAACGTCAGGCATAACATCAAGGTAGAGCGTTAAGTCTGGCGCGAAATTGCCTAACACCGCGGTACGCAGCGTTTGCAATAACTGTGCGTCAAACCCGCGCCCGCCGCCCTGATAGGCCTGGGTCGATAGGTCATGACGATCGCCGATGACCCAGGCGCCGCGCGTTAAGGAAGGCTTGATGACCGTTTCTACTAACTGGACGCGCGCCGCGTAAAACAGCAGCAGTTCGGCTTTATCCGTTACGTGCTCTTCATCCGTGGCGTTTACCTCTAACATCAAATCGCGCAGTTTTTCAGCCAGCGGCGTACCGCCCGGCTCGCGGGTAAAGACCATCTCTTTCACACCGAGCTCGCTCAGCGTCTCGACCACCTTATCGCGCGCGGTGGTTTTACCTGCGCCTTCAAGGCCTTCGATAACAATAAATTTACTGTTCATTTTTATCCCTGAGCGTTTGCAAATAATCTCGTACCGCCCGGTTATGGTCGCGCAGATTGGTGTTGAAGGTATGTCCTCCTTTTCCATCGGCGACAAAATACAAAAATGCGGTTTTGGCTGGATGCGCCGCCGCCCGCAGAGAGGCTAAACCCGGGATCGCTATTGGCCCCGGGGGCATGCCGCTAATAATATAGGTATTATACGGCGTCGGGGTTTCAAGATCGCGCCGAGTCAGGCGTCCAGTGTAATTATCCCCAAGCCCATAAATAACGGTAGGATCGGTCTGCAGCCGCATGCCGGTACGCAACCGGTTAATAAATACCGATGCAACGCGATCGCGTTCGACGGCAACCGCCGTCTCTTTTTCAATGATTGACGCCATGGTTAACAGCGCATTCTTATCTTTATAAGGCAGATTTTTATCACGCGCATTCCACTCATCGTTTACAGCGTTAACCATACGGCGATGGGCGCGCTTTAACAAAGAGACGTCGCTGGTACCCGCGGTATAAAGCCAGGTGTCTGGCCAGAACCAGCCTTCCAGCGGCGAACTGTCATCCCACTGCAGTGATTTTGCTACGGTCGCATAACTGTCATCGCTTAACGTATGCTTTATCCAGGGGGAGGCGCGCAGCTGTTTTAGCCAGTCGCTCAGCCGCATACCTTCAATAAAGCGCATGGGAAACTGGGCCTCTTTCCCCGATGCGAAAAGCGTCATCATATCTGCAACGCGCATTTTGGGCGTAAGGCGATAGGTGCCCGCTTTAAAGTTGGTAAGCCCGGGGTGAAGATATAATAACCATTGAAAGACGCGCGGCTGCCTGATAAGCCTGGCTTTATAAAGCTGTTGCGCCAGAGCGATGCGCCTGGTCCCCGAAGCGACGGTAAAATAGGTATCCTGTTGTATCGATAAATGCGCATTCGCCAACCGGTTTACCTTCCATAACCCGGCTGCCAGCGCAAGCCCCACTACAATGATGAAAATTAAAACAACCCGCCGTAATATCTTCATAACTTATCGGTTACTCACATTTTGGGGCCAAAAACTGGTACAACGCGCGCGAGGAATAACGCCAACAGGACGCCTGCCGGACGGGCAGTATCGGCATTAATGCATTGCAGATGAAGACTTCTTCTGCCTCCTGCAATGCTTCTAACGGTGCTCGTACCTGCTGCGCGTGCCACGGTGAATTAGCCAGTAATCGCAATATACGTTGCCGCATTGTGCCGTCAACGCCCGCTCTATCGAGCCGTGGGGTATAGACGTTTTTCCCTTTGCGCCAAAATAAATTAGCCGCACAGCATTCCGTAAGGTGCCCCTCAGTGTCAAGAACCAGTGCTTCATCAGCCTGTATCTGGTCAAGATGTTTACGAATCAGTATCTGTTCCAGGCGGTTTAAGTGTTTTATACCAGCAAGCCAGGGATTACAGCCAAGTGGAACGGGAACCGGCATTAATAGTGCTCCACGCTCAGATAAATCAGCATAATGCGTCGGTGCAGAAAATAACCTCAACATCCTGACGGACTCCCCGCAGCCGCTGGTGCCGTAGCCGCGCCCACCGCTACCGCGGCATATAACCACTTTCAGCATGGCTTTACGCTCTGCCTGTGCCAGGCTGGTTATATCCTGCAATAGCGTCTGACGCTCAGGCATTGGGATGTCCAGCCGCCGGCATCCTTCTTCCAGCCGCCGCATATGGTCATCCAGAAAGCGGACATCACCGTCAATAACGCGTGCGGAGGTAAAACATCCATCCCCAAACTGTAAGCCCCGCTCAACCAGCGCTATGTTATCTCGCCATTCGCCATTAATTAACCACATTAGGGACTCCGGGTCAGCGCTCAGGCTTTATTTCGGGAAAGGAACATTGAGCAAGAATAAGAAGGGCCCGTGAATACGGGCCCTGTGGCATCAGTTACAGCTTCTTAAAAATAAGAGAGCCGTTAGTTCCGCCAAAACCGAAGGAGTTGCACAATGCATACTCCATACCGGAAACCTGGCGCGCCTCATGAGGAACGAAGTCGAGATCGCATCCCTCATCAGGATTATCCAGGTTAATAGTTGGCGGTACGGCCTGGTCGCGCAGCGCAAGAATCGAATAAATGGATTCTACAGCGCCAGCGGCTCCCAGCAGATGCCCGGTCATTGATTTCGTCGAACTAACCAGCACGCGTTTTGCATCTGCACCAAACACCGCTTTCACGGCCTGAGCTTCCGCTTTGTCGCCCGCCGCCGTAGACGTACCGTGTGCATTGACGTAGCCGATTTCACCAGCATTGAGACCCGCATCACGCAGAGCGTGTTGCATCGCAAGCTGAGCACCCGCGCCATTTTCCGGCGGCGAAGTCATATGATACGCATCGCTGCTCATACCAAAACCGACCAGCTCTGCGTATATTTTCGCGCCGCGCTTCTTCGCATGCTCGTACTCTTCCAGCACCAATATGCCAGCGCCATCGCCCAATACGAAACCGTCGCGATCTTTATCCCATGGACGGCTTGCCGCCTGAGGATTATCGTTACGGGTTGATAGTGCACGCGCAGCGCCAAAGCCACCGACGCCCAATTGGGTGCTGCCTTTTTCCGCACCGCCAGCCAGCATGACATCAGCATCACCGTAAGCGATAATACGCGCGGCATGGCCGATATTATGCACACCAGAAGTGCAGGCAGTCGCGATAGAAATACTCGGACCGCGCAAACCAAACATAATACTAAGGTGCCCGGCAACCATATTGACTATCGTAGACGGCACGAAGAATGGGCTAATTTTCCGGGGGCCGCCGCTCATTAAGGCGGTGTGGTTCTCTTCGATAAGACCCAGGCCGCCGATACCGGAACCAATGGCTGCACCAATGCGCGGCGCATTTTCTTCCGTTACTTCAAGCCCGGAATCATGCATTGCCTGAACGCCAGCAATAATTCCATATTGAATGAAAACATCCATTTTACGCTGTTCTTTGCGCGAAATGATGTCATCACAGTTAAAGTCCTTTACTAAGCCAGCAAATTTGGTTGCATAGGCGCTAGTATCGAAATGGTCGATAAGGCTGATGCCGCTCTGACCGGCAAGCAGAGTTTCCCAGTTTGACTCTACAGAATTGCCGACAGGAGACAACATGCCAAGTCCGGTCACAACTACACGACGCTTAGACACGTTCGTCCTCCAGGGAGGGAAAATGATACAAGTGGGACAAAAAGATAAAACTCAGGCGGTCGAGTGACCGCCTGGAGATGTTCACTTACGCCTGGTGACCGTTGATGTAATCTATGGCAGCCTGTACGGTAGTGATTTTCTCTGCTTCTTCGTCCGGAATCTCAGTATCAAACTCTTCTTCCAGAGCCATTACCAGCTCAACGGTGTCAAGAGAATCAGCGCCCAGGTCTTCAACGAAGTTAGCATTATTAGTAACTTCTTCCTGTTTAACGCCCAGCTGCTCGCCAATGATTTTCTTAACGCGTTCTTCGATAGTGCTCATACTCTTAAATTTCCTATCAAAACTCGCTTTCGCGATGGTTTTCGTAGTGTATAAAATGTTGAAAAAGTTGCAACCAAATCCCGGCTTATCTAACCACGATTTTACGCTATTTTGCGGGCAGTTGCCCAAATAACGCAAATAAAATTATTTGTGGTTAAACCATGTACATTCCGCCGTTGACGTGTAGCGTTTCACCTGTAATGTACGCTGCAGCGTCAGACGCCAGGAATGTTACCGCATTTGCGATTTCTTTTGCATCGCCAAGGCGGCCTGCCGGTACCTGAGACAGAATACCTGCACGCTGATCGTCAGACAGCGTACGCGTCATGTCCGTTTCAATAAATCCCGGAGCCACAACGTTTACAGTAATGCCGCGCGACGCCACTTCACGCGCCAGCGACTTACTAAAACCAATCAGACCTGCTTTTGCCGCAGCATAGTTAGCCTGACCGGCATTCCCCATGGTACCTACCACGGAGCCGATCGTGATAATGCGACCATGACGCTTCTTCATCATAGCGCGCATTACCGCTTTCGACAGTCGGAAAACTGATGACAAATTGGTATCAATTATCTCATTCCACTCGTCATCTTTCATACGCATAAGCAAGTTATCGCGCGTAATTCCCGCATTATTGACCAAAATATCCACGTCTCCAAACTCGGCGCGAATGCTTTCCAGTACGGATTCCACAGAGGCTGCGTCTGTTACATTCAGCGTCATCCCCTTACCGTGGGAACCCAAATAATCGCTAATGGCCTGCGCGCCGCTTTCACTAGTAGCTGTGCCTATCACTTTAGCGCCATGCGCTACCAGCGATTCTGCAATAGCGCGCCCAATCCCACGGCTGGCGCCGGTTACCAGCGCGACTTTTCCTTCAAAGCTCATGGTCGTCCTCATGATAATTGTTCAAGCGCGGTCGAAAATGCGCCTGGTTCATTAATAGCCGATGCGCTTAGCGTATCAACAATACGCTTTGTCAAACCCGTGAGTACTTTTCCGGGACCGACTTCGTATAGTTGTTCAATCCCCTGCGAGGACATCCACTGAACGGTGCGCGTCCACTGTACCGGACTGTAGAGCTGGCGCACCAGCGCATCGCGAATTGCATCCGGTCCCGTTTCTCCTGTCACATCAACGTTATTGATGACAGGCACGGTCGGCGCATTAAAAGTTACTGTTTTCAGCTCAGTCGCGAGCTTATCAGCAGCAGGTTTCATCAGCGCGCAGTGCGAAGGCACACTCACCGGTAAAGGAAGCGCACGTTTTGCGCCTGCCGCTTTACATGCGGCTCCCGCGCGCTCAACGGCTTCTTTATGTCCGGCAATAACAACCTGGCCGGGCGAGTTAAAATTCACCGGAGAAACTACCTGCTCCTGGGCGGCCTCCGCGCAGGCTCGGGAAACGGCTTCATCATCAAGGCCAATAATCGCAGCCATAGCACCGGTACCTTCCGGCACCGCCTCTTGCATCAATTTACCGCGCAGTTCCACTAAACGCACCGCATCTGCAAATGCGATGACGCCTGCGCAAACCAGCGCCGAATATTCACCAAGGCTATGCCCTGCCATTAACGTCGGCGTTTTTCCACCTTTCTGCTGCCATAAACGCCACAGTGCGACAGAGGCGGTTAACAGGGCTGGCTGGGTTTGCCATGTTTTATTAAGTTCTTCCGCTGGCCCTTGCTGAACCAAAGCCCATAAATCATAACCAAGTGCGGCAGAGGCCTCACGAAATGTCTCTTCAATCACCGGGTTTTCTGCCGCCAGCTCTGACAACATGCCGACAGACTGGGAACCCTGCCCCGGGAAGACAAATGCAAATTGCGTCATCATAGTATTCATTCCTGTCATCAAAAACGAACCAGCGCGGAGCCCCAGGTAAAGCCGCCGCCAAAAGCCTCCAGCAGGACTAACTGCCCGCGCTGGATACGCCCGTCACGCACCGCTTCATCAAAGGCGGCGGGAACAGAAGCTGCTGAAGTATTGCCATGGCGATCGAGCGTAACAACCACTTTATCTATCGGCATTCCCAGCTTCTTCGCGGTTGCGCTAATAATACGTAGATTAGCCTGATGCGGTACAAGCCAATCCAAAGCACTGCGCTCCAGATGATTAGCTGCGAGGGTTTCATCCACAATGTGCGCCAGTTCAGTAACCGCAACTTTAAAGACCTCATTGCCTGCCATAGTGAGCCACGTCGGATTTTCAGGATGAACGCGGTCCTGATGAGGCAGCGTCAATAATGAACCGTAGCTACCGTCTGCATGCAGATGCGTTGAGATAATACCTGGCTCGTTCGATGCGCAGAGCACAACGGCGCCTGCACCATCACCAAATAGAATGATGGTGCCACGGTCGTCTGGATCCAGGGTGCGAGCAAGAACATCCGCGCCAATCACCAGCGCCTTTTTTGCCGCGCCGTTTTTGACATATTGATCGGCGATGCTCAATGCGTAGGTAAACCCCGCACATGCGGCCGCGACGTCAAAGGCCGGACAGCCTTTTATTTCAAGCATTGCCTGAATTTGACATGCCGCGCTCGGAAAAGCATGCGTGGAAGAGGTAGTGGCTACGATGATTAAATCTATCTCATCTTTTGCTACTCCGGCCATCTCCAGCGCGCGCAGCGCGGCCTGATGCCCCATAGTAGAAACGGTTTCATTCGGCGCAGCAATGCGACGCTCCCGGATCCCCGTCCGCGTGACGATCCACTCGTCAGAGGTTTCCACTATTTTTTCCAGGTCGGCGTTAGTCCGCACTTGCTCGGGCAAATAGCTGCCCGTACCAATAATCTTCGTATACATGTACGCTCAGTCACTCTTGGGAAAAGTACCCATATCTTCCGCTAAAGACATTACACAAAATCGGTATCGCCTCAGCCTCCGCTTTTCGCATCGTCACCGATGCGCGGCTCAACGCCATCTGGGTATACAGATTTCAGGCGAGCGGCTATCCGCTGTGGAACCTGCCGCTGCACCGCCTGCACTGCCTGTTCGATAGCGACCGTAAACGCTCGCTGATTAGCCGCACCATGACTTTTAATCACCGTGCCGCGCAATCCTAACAGACAGGCACCATTATACTGGTCGGGGTTGAGGTGACTGAATCGCCTCAACAACCGTTTTTGTAGCCATTTTTTTAAGAAAATTAGCCACCATGACTGCTTCTTACCCTCTCGCTGAGTTTTTAACAGCGACAGGAACATTCTGACGACGCCTTCCATGGTCTTTAAGGTGACGTTGCCAACAAACCCGTCACACACGAGAACGTCTGTTTTGCCGGTCAGTAGTTCATTGGCTTCAAGATAGCCGATAAAATTCAACGCAGGCAGCGTTTTTAAGATAGCCGCCGCATCGCGAATACTGTCCAAACCTTTACTTTGTTCTTCACCAATATTCAAAAGCGCCACGCGTGGACGCTCGATTTCCAATACGTCCTCCGCCATCACCGCACCCATAATGGCAAACTGGGCAAGCATCGTGGCATCACAGGCAACATTCGCGCCTAAATCCAGCACCACTGTTTTCCCTTGCCGCTGATGCGGAAGCACCGACATCAAAGCCGGACGCAGGATACCGTCAAGCGGTTTGAGTAACAACTTGGCAAGCCCCATCAGTGCACCGGTATTTCCCGCACTGACGCAGGCCTGCGCCCGCCCTTCTTTCACTAGCTCTAGCGCGATACGCATCGACGTACCATGGCTACGGCGTAAGGCCTGTGATGGGCGCATATCGCTTGCCACAACGGATTCTGCTTCAATAATTTGCAGACGAGCGCGTTGTTCAAAATCAGCTCTGGCAAGCAGCGGCGTAATAGCGTCGGGAGAACCGACTAAAAGGAGGTGAAGCTGAGGATTATCGCTAAGTGCCTGCAGAGCAGCAGGCACCGTCACGGCGGGGCCAAAATCCCCGCCCATGACATCTAACGCCAGGGTTAGACGCGTCAAGATCGTCCCGAATTACTTCGTGATAACCTTGCGGCCACGGTAGTAACCGTCGGCGGTGATGTGATGACGCAGGTGGGTTTCACCAGACGTTTTATCGACAGACAGGCTGGCAGTGGTCAGTGCATCATGTGAACGACGCATACCACGCTTGGAACGGGTTGGTTTATTCTGTTGTACGGCCATGGACCTTACTCCTCAATTACTTACGCTTTAAACTGGCTAATACGGCAAATGGATTTGGTTTCTTTGCCTCTTCAGGCAACTCACCAAAAACCATGTCCGCGTCGGACACTTCACAGTGTTCAGAATCATGCACCGGAACCACCGGCAGGGAAAGAATAATTTCATCCTCTACCATCGCCAGCAGATCGATTTCACCGAATTCGTTAACCTCAATCGGCTCATACGCATCCGGTAACGCTTCAGCCTGCTCGTCGGAACGCACAGGGCTAAAACAATACGTCGTGTGGACCTGATGCGAAAACGCTTTACCGCAGCGCTGACATTCAAGTGAAACCAAAACCCGCGTATCACCGGTTAAAACGGCAAGACGTTGGTTATCGATAGCGAATGACATCGCACATTCTACATCACTGTCCACGCTGACAACAGACTCGGCAACGCGCGCAACCTGATCGGGCGTATATACACCTTGATAATCGAGGCGTTTTTGCGCGGTCCGAACCGGATCTAAAGTCAGGGGTAATTTAACCTTTTGCATAGGGCGCGCATATTAACGTCGTAATTCACCGGAGTCAAAGAAAAAGCGGCGCCCGCGCTGCCTTATTAACATTCATTCACACTGCTGCATCTCAAACGGTTAACATAGCCACACTTAATAACGTTACAGGCTCGATTATTATGCTTCCGCTTGTTCTCGCTTCGACGTCGTTATATCGCAAAACTTTGCTCGAAAAACTTGGGATTCCCTTCACTAGCGACGCGCCGGATATCGATGAGTCGCCATTGCCTGATGAGCAGGCTCATCACTTAGTCACTCGCCTTGCAAAAGCAAAGGCGCAGGCTTTGGCGCTGCGTTATCCCCGCCATTTAATTATCGGCTCCGATCAGGTCTGCGTCCTGAATAATGCTATCACAGGTAAACCCCATACTCCTGAGCGCGCGGTGGCGCAGCTTCGCGAAGCAAGCGGACAGCGCGTGACGTTCTACACCGGGCTTGCACTCTATAATAGTGCCACTGCGAACATGCAGTGCATTAGCGAACCGACGGAGGTGCTATTTCGCGCCCTCACTGACCGGGAGATAGCGCATTATATTGCCCGAGAACAGCCGCTGGACTGCGCGGGAAGTTTTAAGTGCGAAGGGCTTGGGATTGCCCTGTTTAAGCGTATTATCAGCCGGGATCCAAATACACTAATAGGCCTGCCGCTGATTGCGCTATGCGAAATGTTCGCCGCTGAAGGTGTTAATCCGTTAACAGATCGCTAAATTTTCCCCTGGCTGTCACGCCGTAATGCTTTCAGACAGTGCGCTAGCGTGGCGTCCATTGGCGCTTCAATCCGCAGCGTTTCTCCCGTTTTAGGATGCGCGAAGCGCAGCGCGGCAGCGTGAAGAAACAGCCGATTTAGTCCTGTTCCAGCCAATTGACTATCGAACGCCCGATCGCCATAGCGATCGTCAAACGCTATCGGGTGCCCGGCATGCAGGGTATGGACTCGTATCTGATGTGTCCGGCCAGTAATCGGGCTACAGCGTATCAGCGTGGCAAAAGCGTAGCGTTCCTCTATTTTAAAGCGTGTTTCAGAGGGCTTACCTTCGCTGTTGACTCGCACAATCCGCTCGCCGCTTTGTAAAATATTCTTTAATAGCGGCGCCTGCACGGCCTTCACGTGAGATTGCCACTGCCCGCGCACCAGCGCCAGATAATCCTTTTGCATATTCTTGTCACGCAACTGCTCGTGCAGCGAACGCAAAGCCGAACGTTTCTTTGCCACCAGCAGAACCCCTGAAGTATCGCGGTCGAGCCGATGTACCAACTCCAAAAAGCGAGCTTCGGGGCGCAGTGCACGCAATCCCTCGATGACGCCAAAACTGAGCCCGCTACCGCCGTGAACCGCCGTGCCTGAAGGCTTGTTAAGCACCAGAATATGGTCGTCTTCGTAGATAATGGCGTCATTCAGCGCAGCGACTTTGTCCAGATGCGGCGACAGCGCTTCTTCTTCGCGTTCCGCAACCCGCACCGGCGGAATTCGCACCTCATCCCCCGCCAGCAGTTTATATTCCGGTTTTACGCGCTTTTTATTTACCCGCACTTCGCCTTTACGCAAAATGCGATATATCATACTTTTCGGCACGCCTTTCAGGCGGGTGCGCAAAAAATTATCAATTCGCTGCCCTGCTTCATCTGCAGAAACAGCGACTATCTTTACAGAAGGAGTCGTAATTTTCATGGTCGGCGATTCTAAAGATGTCATCTCATTCACGCTACTTTTTTCGTACCAGCGACCTATAAACACCGGGCTTATAGCTGATGAGGTGAAGCATTTTTGAATGTTATTCCAGCAACAACATTTTTCAGGTTAAAAAACTGTGAGAAAGCCTAAGATAAATGGCAAAAGGTCGCTTGCTATAATCAGGTTAGCAGTGGAATAATGTTAGAGTTTCCGCATTCATGCGTTATGCATTGTTAAACGCAAAATGTTAAGAAATTGTTGTTTTGCCTGAACGTTTATCTGCGCAGCAATGGCGTAAGACGTAAATACACTCTCAGGCAGTTAGCGGGCTGCGGGTAGCAGACCCTACCGGTACACGGAATCATCTCTGGCGAATTCAATTCCAGGCTGTTCCCAGGACTAATTGCACTGCTTCTCCGGTTGAGAAACAGGCTACCGATACTTTGCGCCTCTATGCGAGCGACAACCGGGAGGTTGACGGCTACGCGACCAGTCACGAGGCCATCGGTTCAAATCCGGTAAGATAAATGCGCCCGCCGCTCTATCACCAATGTAAGATAATGAGTTAGTTACGATGAAAAGAATGTTAATTAACGCAACTCAACAGGAAGAGTTGCGCGTCGCACTGGTAGATGGGCAGCGACTGTATGACCTGGATATTGAGAGCCCGGGCCATGAGCAGAAAAAAGCAAACATCTATAAAGGAAAAATTACCCGCATTGAACCCAGTCTCGAAGCCGCGTTTGTTGATTATGGCGCCGAGCGCCACGGCTTCCTTCCCTTAAAAGAAATCGCCCGAGAATATTTCCCTAACGGCTACAACGCACATGGCCGTCCCAACATCAAAGATGTCCTGCGCGAAGGCCAGGAAGTTATTGTCCAGATTGATAAAGAAGAGCGTGGCAATAAAGGCGCTGCGCTGACAACGTTTATTAGCCTCGCGGGCAGCTATCTGGTGCTGATGCCAAACAACCCCCGTGCAGGCGGTATTTCGCGCCGCATTGAAGGCGACGACCGCACTGAATTAAAAGAAGCGATGGCTTCGCTGGAAGTGCCTGACGGCATGGGGCTCATCGTTCGTACCGCCGGGGTTGGTAAATCAGCCGAAGCGCTGCAGTGGGATCTTAGTTTCCGCCTTAAACACTGGGAAGCAATTCAGAAGGCCGCTGAAAGCCGCCCTGCGCCGTTTTTGATCCATCAGGAAAGCAATGTTATTGTTCGCGCCTTCCGCGATTACCTTCGTCAGGATATCGGTGAAATTTTAATTGATAATCCTAAAATTCTTGAACTAGCGCGTCAGCATATCGCAGCACTTGGTCGCCCCGATTTCAGTAGTAAAATTAAGCTTTATAGCGGCGAGATCCCGCTGTTTAGCCATTATCAAATTGAATGGCAGATTGAATCCGCGTTCCAGCGCGAAGTGCGTCTTCCTTCCGGTGGCTCTATCGTTATCGATACGACTGAGGCATTGACCGCTATTGATATCAACTCAGCGCGTGCAACGCGCGGTGGCGATATTGAAGAGACAGCCTTTAACACCAATCTGGAAGCCGCAGATGAAATTGCGCGCCAGTTAAGGCTACGCGATTTAGGCGGCCTGATCGTTATCGATTTTATCGACATGACCCCAGTGCGCCATCAGCGTGCGGTAGAAAACCGCCTGCGTGAAGCCGTCCGTCAGGACAGAGCGCGCATTCAAATAAGTCATATTTCGCGCTTCGGGCTGCTTGAGATGTCGCGCCAGCGCTTGAGCCCGTCGCTAGGCGAGTCCAGCCATCACGTCTGCCCGCGCTGTAGCGGCACCGGTACCATTCGCGATAACGAATCGCTCTCCCTTTCTATTTTGCGCCTCATAGAAGAAGAAGCGCTGAAAGAAAATACTAAAGAAGTCCATGCCATTGTTCCGGTACCTGTCGCCTCTTATTTGCTTAACGAGAAACGCGAAGCCGTCAACGCGATAGAAACGCGTCAAAACGGCGTACGCTGCGTCATTGTCCCTAACGATCAAATGCAAACCCCGCATTATTCCGTACTGCGCGTGCGCAAAGGCGAAGAAACTCAGGCTCTGAGTTACATGCTGCCGAAGCTGCATGAAGAAACGATGGCGATGACGGCTGATGAAGAGCCTGCGGAGCGCCGTAGTCCGGAGCAGCCCGCGCTGGCAACCTTCGCAATGCCTGAAGTTCCGCCGATGCCGGCCGAACCAGCGGCTACGCAGGGAACTAAAGCAACCGGCCCGGCACCTCAGAATGCGATACAAAAACCCGGGCTGGTGAGCCGACTGCTCTCAGCGCTGAAAAAAGCCTTTGCCGGTGATGCCACACCTGTAGAACAGGAAATCAAGGCGCCAGAAACAACGAAGCGCAGCGATAACCGACAGGATCGCCGCAGCAGCGGTGGCCGCCGCCAAAATGGTCGCCGCGATCGTACTGAGCGCCCAGACCGCCAAAATCGAGACGGCAGCCGTAATAATGAAACGCGTGAAAATCGTGAAGATAATCGTCGCCAACGTCGCCAGCAGCAAAACGTTCAGCAGGAATCTATCGCCACGACCCCCGCGAATGAGGCGGAAAATAAACCCCGGGAGCCGCGTCGTGAACGCAATCGCCGCCGAGGAGATGAACGGCGCCAGACTCAGCAGGAAGTTAAACATCAGCAAGATAGCGACACATTTAAGGAAAAAGCACCTCACGAAGAAGCGACCTCTCGCGAAGAGCATGCGCCTCAGGTTATGCCGCGCCGCAAACCGCGTCAGCTAGCGCAAAAAGTCCGCATCGAAAGCTACGATGATGCTCCAGCCGAGGTTATCTCAGCGCCAGCCCGCGCGGAAGCGGCGGTAGAAATAACGGATACGCAGCCCGCTCAGGCCATGCTTCCCACCGTGGTTGATAATGTGGCCGAAAAAACGTCGGACATCGCCCAGGAAAGCCAGGAAGATACCGGTGACGCTCGCACTGAGAATGCAGGTATGCCGCGCCGCTCTCGCCGTTCCCCGCGCCATCTGCGCGTCAGCGGCCAGCGCCGGCGCCGTTATCGTGACGAACGCTATCCGACACAGTCAGCCATGCCCATTGAATATGGCTGTGCGTCCCCTGAGCTGGCGTCAGGTAAAGTGTGTATCACCTATCCTGTAACGCGCCCTCAGCACTCCGGGGCTGTCACTGATGAGCATCAACCAGTGAATGAACCAACTGCTGTTCACCCTACTGAATCGCAGCGGGAAGATATTGCACAGTCGGCCGCAATAGAAAAACCGATCGTCGCCACGACGCATCCGGAAGTCATTAGCGCTCCCGTGAATGAAGAACCTCAGTTCATAGCGCAAAGCGATGAAAAGGCAGCTCAGCAGACAGTAGAACAGGCCCACACGGCCCAGACTCCTGTCGCAGCAGAGGCAAAGGCAGATACCGCAGAAGTTGCGCCAGAAGCCACGGCAGAAACTGCGCAGGAATACACTGCGCAAGAGCAAGCGCTCCCCGTAGAACTGCCGGTGGCGGTTGAGCCTTCTGCCGAACAGCCCGTGAAGGCACTCCCGGCTGAGTCTAAGGCGGAACTGAACGAACCTGAAACAGCGCCGATCCAGCCCGCGGTACAGGAATCAGTTAATACCGAACGGGCTGCTCACACCTCGGCTGGCTACGCCAGCGCGCCAATGGTGCGCGCACCGGCCCCTCAGTGGGAACCGGAACCGGCGCGCCACAGCGACTGGGTGCGTCCGGCCTTTATTTTCACAGGTAAAGGTTCGGCCGGTGGACATAGCGCGACGCATCAATTCTCTGCGCCGCCAACCCGCCCTCAGTCAGCAGAATAAGATTTTAATTAGTCGTCTCACTCAAAGCCGGTCAACTGACCGGCTTTTTACTTATCAGTAATCCCCCCTCTACGAACCCGATAATTACCTTGCTTTCGATAGAGAGCCAGCGTCGACGATAGTCTTTTCCTCACGAGTGCATCGGTATCCCTGGAACGCACGGATAAAACTCGCAGTTATCAGACTAGCGCTCCTCTCAGTAACGAGTACCGAAAACGCCACTGTCTCAAACCGGGAACGGGCAGGATCGAAACAACGCGGGGCCGGTAATATCATCAGCCGGTTTGCATAATTTGATTACCGAAGATAAAGCGGATGGTATTTCGCTCGCGGTGCGCCTTCGGAAATAGTAGGCCGCACGGCCTGCAGCCTGATAAATCTGCCAGCGTCACTGCTGTCAACAACGGGTAAAAAGTGATCCACTTACCGTCACCACCAACGGTCT
>CALYPF010000023.1 GCA_945271245.1 uncultured Enterobacteriaceae bacterium
GTTGGTGGTGACGGTAAGTGGATCACTTTTTACCCGTTGTTGACAAATATCCTCATGCCAGGAAAACGTGCGGACCAATTAACCGTGGTTCTTACCAGAAAGTGAGTGATATTGTTCTTAACCGATAGCGGCAGTAATGGGGCGGAGAGCCGAGAATACTTGCGCGTTCCGTGGGGGAATGGCAACTTGATGGAAGGCTCATTGAATTGTATGAAAAACAAAGCGGAGTATTTATAAGGATAAAACAAGAAATATGTATTTTTATCAATGGCTATATGTTTGTGTTATATTCCTATGCGCGATACTAAAATGTAATATTTCCCCAATAATTCATAATGTTTAATATAAATATTCCTACCTTATTTCATTTATAAAGGTCTGCAAAACTGCCCTTGATCCCGCCGTTATGATTGATGAGAAGGAAGGTATTAACCATAACGGCCCGTAGCTATATAGCTTGACAGATACTAAGAACGTGAAGCCTATGGAGACGTCACGTCTTTAAATACTTCCTACAGCAGGCTAACGAAACATATAGGTAGTGGCAAGGTCATATTGGCTATTACTGACGCGGGCGAAGAGGGCGCCTGGCCGTCACGGGGTTATCTTTGCAGCCAAATCATTTCAACGATGCAATTGAGGGAGCAAGTATGTTACTGGCGGGCGCTATTTTTATCCTGACCCTGTTACTGGTTATCTGGCAGCCGAAGGGATTAGGGATTGGCTGGAGCGCTTCATTAGGCGCGGGGCTGGCGTTAGCGTGCGGCGTGGTAGACGCGGCGGATATTCCCGCGGTGTGGCATATCATCTGGAACGCCACTGCGACATTTATCGCCATCATTATTATTAGCCTGCTGCTTGATGAATCGGGTTTTTTCGAGTGGGCGGCGCTGCACGTATCCCGCTGGGGCAACGGACGCGGGCGCCTGTTATTCACGTGGATTGTGCTGCTCGGGGCGGCGGTATCGGCGCTATTTGCCAATGACGGTGCGGCATTGATTTTGACGCCCATCGTGATGGCTATGCTAACGGCTTTGGGCTTTAACCCGCGCACTACGCTGGCGTTCGTTATGGCGGCCGGTTTTATTGCCGATTCCGCCAGCCTGCCGCTTATCGTGTCAAATTTGGTGAATATTGTATCGGCGGACTTTTTTCATCTGGGATTCACAGAATATGCGTCGGTTATGGTGCCCGTTGATATTGCCGCTATTCTGGCCACTCTTGCGATGCTGCACGCATTTTTTCGTAAAGATATCCCGGCTGCCTATGATTTGGCGCTGCTAAAAGCGCCTGCGAAAGCGATTAAGGACCCGGCGACGTTTATCACTGGCTGGGTGGTTTTGGTGCTATTGCTGGTGGGCTTTTTTGTACTGGAGCCTCACGGTGTACCGGTTAGCGCTATTTCGGCGGCCGGAGCCGCCATTTTACTCGCTGTCGCCAGGCGCGGCCGCATCATTAACACCGGGAGCGTACTGCGCGGCGCGCCCTGGCAGATTGTCATTTTTTCGCTGGGTATGTATCTGGTGGTTTACGGGTTGCGCAATGCCGGGTTAACCGGCTTTCTGTCGAATGTCATGGATACGCTAGCGAACCACGGGCTATGGGCGGCCACGCTGGGCACCGGATTTTTAACCGCGATTATGTCGGCGATAATGAACAACCTGCCAGGCGTGCTGGTGGGAGCCTTATCGATTGACGGCAGTAGCGCTACGGGCGTTGTTAAAAGTGCGATGATCTACTCTAATGTCATCGGCTGCGATTTAGGGCCAAAAATGACGCCGATAGGCAGTCTGGCAACGCTACTCTGGCTGCATGTTCTCGCCCGTAAAAACATGACTATCGGCTGGGGATATTACTTCCGCACTGGGGTTATCATGACGCTGCCCGTGCTGTTCTTCACGCTGGCAGCGCTTGCGCTGCGCCTCTCTTTCGCCGGGTAATGATGCTAAATCTGGCCGTCGTGAAAAATGGCGAAATGTTTCCGCCTGCGCGTGCAGGCGAAGCGCTTCAGACTATGCATTGGACCAGGCAGCGTATTGCGCTGAACAATATGGATTAGCCGGTAGGCGGGTATAGCCGGCTCGGTAATATAAAGTAAAAGCCAGCGTTACAGGCCTTCATTCAGTGCGATGAGTCGATGCTGCTAATGATTTAACCAAGGAGAAAATGCCAGGCTATTAAGCGTACAGTAACGATGATTAATAGAGTAATTCCCGTTTCTTAATGCGCGGGGTATTTCTCTCACTGCCGGAAAGTTTATTCGAATGGCTAATAATGTTTTAGGGAGAGATGGATATGATGAGGGCGATGCATTATTATCCGGGGATTCTTTTTGCGTAATTAATAACCGATATAATTAGCGCAATATTAATGTTGTTATTTACATCAATAATAAGCTATCGCCGTTAGTTCCAGGACATGCACGCGAAGAAATAACGTCTGGCGTTAATAGTGATGTCGCGCAGGTTTTTTATTTAACTTCCTTGAGGTAAGTCGCATTTTATAAAGCTGGTGCTTTCAAATAGGCGGCGGAAAAATAGAAATGACGACTGAGGGTTTTAAAAGGGCAGGCCCGCGCCGATAAATTTCTAAAAAACCTCCCTGTCTTAGTCTTCCCTATTTATTGACGATCAATATTATTTATACTGGACGATAACAACGCCTAATTTATGGGTATTATCCAGCCATTCAACTTCCGTTGTGCCTTTGTTATCTGGAAGCAGTCCGCTATTGGTGCGCGTTAACGCCAGCGTGGTGCTTTGAACCTTGCCATCGGTGTAACACGTGGAGTGAATTTGAGTGTGACGTTGCTGCATATTACAGGACTCATTATACAGTTCGCCCTGGAATTGTATGGTACCCCCGGGTAATTCAGCGTAAGCGTTCATCATCCCTGATATCAACACACCTGTCGCAGCAAGGAGTAACTGGGCGGGCGTTTTCATGATGAACCTCGTTTTTTTGGATGTAAAATAGCCAGCGACGATAAGCATTCCGTCGCTGGCCCATATATGAAGTATAGTGGTGATGCCAGATAAGTAATGCCTGATTATTGTTATTTTTATTGTCTGGTTTTAAATGCAGTGAAATACGCGGATAGTTTTCATGTGAAATAAAAATATTTAAATGCCCTTAAATGAGGAAAGGTTAAAAAGTAGAAATAAAAACTGTTTTATTTCACTGCATTACAAGCCATCGGCGTTATGCTTAGTTTAAACAGTAAATTAAGTGTAATATTTGTGACATTAGTGGGTGCTGTCACAAAAGAGTAATAAATATATTTATCCGGCCGTAACAGTAAATTGACGAAGAGTCGGTTTGCTGCTTCAGGCGGTACTACAGCATAAGATCACACCTAAATGATACAATCTTTAGCGATAAAATGTATTTTTCTACGCTGGCGTGGCCCGTTGGTTATTTTGGGGAAGCTTAGTGTTGTGTAGGTCGATACCGCTATTTATCTTGCTCTATTGCGTACTTAAAATTCTGGCTGACCATTATGATGGCTGAGAGAGTATTTGCGTTACTTTATGCCTGAATCTGAAGTGGAAAAGATCTGTGCGCGGGCCGGTACAAAGAAGAATAGTTAACCGAGCCGTAGCACACCCCACGCCAACGCAGCGGCGCGGGGCGGCTTGTTACTGCACTACCGAGTAATGGCCTATTTTATCGTATCCTCAAACGTAACCGGATCCGCGGCATAGTCGCTGAATTTCTGCTGTACCCAGCTCAGATCGACGTTATCGCTCGTTGCCCCGGTAGGGAGCACCATACCGAGCGTAGTCCCGCCACCGAACATCATGTGTACGATCCCGCGCAGCGCAAAATCGCGGCAGGCAGGCGCTGAGACATCAAACGGTCCCCGGCGCTGATACATATCGCCAGGCGTTGCGCCCACGTAGCCGGCAATTGTCGAAGCGCCGTGTTCGCTGAAGTTGAAATTACGTATTACAGGGTGAATATTCATGACATCGCTACCTAAAGCCTTGTCGCCAAAGATATAGTTAGCTGCGGTCCCCCAGTGCTGGTTATCAAATTCGGCGTGTACGTTATCCTGAGTTAGCGGAGTGCGGCTAGCCGGGATTTGCCACGGGATGACAGGCAGGGCCAAATGCTGACTTACCAGTGAGCAGAACTCAAAGTATGCCGCCCATTCCGCCGGGCCATAGCAATAGACGTTGATATACGCGCGCTGAGTCAAATCGTCGGCCTCATAGCGGTCAATTGCCAGGAAGTCGGGCGCGTATTTGCCGTCATATACCTGTAGTGCCTTGATATAGTCAGCGGTTTCCTGAGCGGCCTGCGCTACGTCAATATCGTTTTCCGTACCGTACACCCACTCTGACTTACCCACGCCCCACAGGTTAATCTGCCAGCCAAAGGTAATATCCGGCCCAACCTCAGAGACCAGCCAGTTAACGCTGCGAATATAACCGGTGAGATCCTCCGTAATATCCTCAGGGATGGTTGCATCAATTTTCCAGTGATCGAGCGCGTCCTGAAGCGGTTTTCTCACCGGCATGGCGTAGTCTGGCGGCAGATTTTTTTGCTGGCAGGTACCCAACATATCGGGGTTCACAATCACACCGCCGGGAACGGGGTGCGCAGCGTCTTTTTTCGCCATTAGCGTTTGCAGCGTGAGGATGAAGTTAGCGAAGCTGTGCGTCAAGTGATCGACGCTTTGTAATTCAGTGACATCGCCACCTGAAAGCTGAACCGTATAAGACACCATTACTGGCAGAACCGCCGAGGACAGATTCTCTTCAAGTTTGCGGGCCAGCGTCAGCGTGTTTATCGTCGCGACATCGGTTTCCAAAAATTCATTGGGGTTGCCGTCACCGCCTGTCCCGGCATATTTAAAGATGGAAGAGGCGCGTGCGGCGGTAAATGCCGCCTCGTTATCCGTCTGTAGCGTGGCACAGCCGCCCATTCCTAAATTTTCCGCGCTAAAACCGCGCACAACAAGGTGTGCGCCGCGAGCTACCGTAACGGGCAAATCGACGGGCTGGGAGTCGACGGTAAGAGTTGACTGAGACTCCACGCTATATACCGTTTTATCGAGGATAAAATTAGCGATAGCCACTGAGTATGTGCCTGGCTTCACTTTTACCGCCAGCGGCTGGCGCTGATTATGCAGCGTTATCGCCTGCACGTAGCTCATTTCCGGTGAAATCAGGCGCACTTCCACTGCTTTATCAAGCTCATTAGCGATATCCACAACCACGGTAACCGTCTGGAAGCCATCGGTGGGAAGCTGATGAATGCTGACGTTTTCAGACGTAACTTCAACCACGCAAAGCGCATTTTCCAGCGTGCTATCTGCGATCGCAAATGTCATTTGCTGGTTATTTTTATTAACCGGAGCAATTGCAACCGACAGCGTGCCGCCGGCGGGGAGTTTTTCAAAATGGGTTGTTTTTCCGATTTGGGTAGTAAACGTGATGGGCTGCATCATCGTATCGCTGAAAGACAGCGTAACCTGCAGCGTTTCGTTCTCCAGCGCTTCAATATTGGCTACGCTGAAATCCAGTGAGCTATAGCGTTCAATCTGGCCGAAGGTGAGCGCGATATCGGCGGTTTTGCCGACTTCAATATCAACGCTATTGGGAGTGGTAATAACGGTTGCCTGAATATTTCCATCATCGCTGATAAGCGTTCCGGCCGAAATAGAATAGCTACCTGCCACGAGGCTTTGCCGCTGGGTCTCACCAGGCATAACGCTGAAGGTAGTGGTATCAGATAAAGTAAAGTTCACGTCGACGCTTTTATTCTTCAGAGCTTCATCGGGAGCCTGTGCGCAGCGAATATTAACATAACCAGTAATATCGGGTTCACCGTCTGCGGTAATGACCATTGTCTTCAGATACTCGTCCAAAATGCTGGATAAATCAGGGTCACCGGTGGCGGAATTAAATCCAATAGCAAGGCTATCCGTCATTTCAATAGTAAACGGATTATTATCCTTAGCCTTCACAGAAATAGTAACATCATACAGCGTCTCTGAAATTTGCTCGCTGTTAATATCAAACTCAAATTCCCGGCCCTGATGCAGGAACTCCGTAGTGACATCATCCTGTGAAATATTAACAGGGGAATTTAGAAAACAGGTGAAATAGTGTTCAATATCGACTGCACTATTATCACTATTCTAAATATCAGTAATAATAACCCTGGCGTAATAAGGGGTGGGGGAGCCATCAAATTTCCTGTTGAAAATAATAGACATACACTATCCTCTTAAAGTGGATTCCAATAAAAGCATTAAACGTAAATAGAAATGATTTTCCGAAGAGCGTTTTCTTCGGCGAATGGGGGTAATGCTTTTTCCACCGCATTCTGAGGCGAATCATATAATATTGCGTAATTAAAGCTTTCAGGTAACTTCACAAAATGATATTGATAAATAAAACATTATTTACAGAGCGCGATATTGCGTTAATATGAGTTTGCTAATATGAAATTTTTTATTCTGTATGATCCTGGTAGGTATATTTTCTGGCAATTTATCAGGGGCGCCGGCAGTGGCTGTTTTATAATGGTTATCAATTCTTATAAAATATAATTTTATTATAGAAAATAAAATTATGTGCTCTGTGATATTTGCCGTAAGGTTATATAAAGCGCTCTAAAAGAGATTGCTTAATGATAGGGTTGAGATAAAACGCACGCATAAAGTTAATGGCACATAGCATACAGAATAATCATTATTATGCTGTTCGGCCTAACTTATTCCCGGCAGGCCGCACAATGTCGTGATATTGCTGCATGCTTCCCTGCTCCTTTAAAAAAACAGGTAGAATGCGTTTCAACTGCGGTAATAAATTACCTATAAAGAATAAACTGATGCTGGTGCCTATTACCCGGTAAGCGCGTCTTGGTCACGCGGGCGCTGATGGGTATTAATGAGGCAGGGCAGGTGATTGAACGCCGAAAAAACGGCGTGTAATCGACGCGCCGGGGCATTTTCGCCGCGTTGAATATCGCCTGTAGCTAATAAATCCTCGTAAAGTAGCGCCTGGCTTACTTAAATTTCATCTGCCAGGCACCTTAGGCGACAACCGTAGATATTGAACTAAAGCACTTTTTGTTCGGCGAGGTCCAGCGCGAAATAATTCAGGATTAAGTCCGCACCGGCGCGTTTAATCGCTCCCAGGCTTTCCAATACCACGCTATATTCATCAATGGCGCCTGCGCGGGCGGCGAATTTTATCATCGCGTACTCCCCGCTTACCTGATATGCCGCCAGCGGCAGATCGCTGCGTTCACGGATGTCGCGCAGAACATCGAGATAGGCGCCGGCGGGTTTTACCATCAGGCAGTCAGCGCCCTGAGCCTCATCCAGTAACGACTCACGGATTGCTTCCCGGCGGTTCATGGGATTCATTTGATACGTTTTTCGATCGCCTTTGAGCGCGGTACCTGCGGCTTCCCGGAAGGGGCCGTAAAACGCGGAGGCGAATTTAGTGGAGTACGCCATAATCGCGGTTTGCGTAAATCCCTCAGCGTCCAGCGCCTGGCGAATCGCCTGTACCTGGCCGTCCATCGCGGCCGAAGGTGCGATAAAATCAGCGCCGGCGCGCGCGGCGGTCACCGCCTGTTTACCGAGGTTAATTAGCGTGGCGTCATTGTCTACGCCGCTTTCACACAGCACGCCGCAGTGGCCATGAGACGTATATTCGCAAAAACACGTGTCGGACATGACCAGCAGATCGGGAGCCGTTTCTTTTGCCGTGCGCGCCATTCGGGCGACCAGTCCATTTTCATTCCATGTATCGCTTCCGGTGGCGTCAGTGTGATGCGAAATACCAAACGTCATGACGGCGCGGATACCCGCTTTGGCAATGCGCTCAATTTCATAAGGAAGGCGTTTTTCAGGGATGCGCATCACGCCGGGCATCGCCTCGACGGGAGTGTAATCCGCAAGTCCCTCCTCCACGAAGATGGGGAGAACGAAATCATTGAGTGAGAGCGTGGTTTCTTCAAACATTGCGCGCATTGCCGGCGTACGGCGCAGGCGGCGTGGACGATTTACTAATGAAAAATCTGGCATGGAATTCACCTGAAGCTGTGTGACATTCCTCTAATGGTACCCGATTTTTTAAGACGGCGTTTTGCGTTTATTGAATTGATCTTCGCAGCGATAAGGCTGAGAGCCTCTTTTTGCCACACGGGGATTGCGTTGTAAGAAACATCGTTGTACTTTGTGGTTATATTAATGACATTAAAGGGAACGCACATGAAAGCTGCTATTGCTACTCAGGATCATCAGGTCGCCGTCGTCGATAAAACGCTGCGCGCTTTAGCGCACGGTGAGGCGCTGTTGAAGATGGAATGCTGTGGCGTTTGTCATACGGATCTCCACGTAAAAAATGGAGATTTTGGTGATAAGACCGGCGTTATTCTGGGGCATGAAGGGATTGGTATTGTCACCGCGCTGGGGCCGGGAGTTACCGCGTTAAAGGTGGGCGATCGCGCCAGCGTCGCCTGGTTTTATCAGGGCTGTGGTCACTGTGAATACTGTAATTCTGGTAATGAAACGCTGTGCCGGTCGGTGAAGAATGCGGGTTATACCGTGGATGGCGGTATGGCGGAAGAGTGCATTGTGGTTGCTGATTACGCGGTAAAAGTGCCGGATGGGCTGGGGTCTGCGGAGGCAAGCAGCATTACGTGCGCAGGCGTAACGACGTATAAAGCCGTTAAAGTCTCCCATATTCAGCCGGGCCAGTGGATAGCAATTTACGGGCTGGGCGGGCTTGGCAACCTTGCGCTGCAATATGCGAAAAATGTATTCAACGCTAAGATAATTGCCGTGGACGTTAATGACGATCAGCTAGCGCTGGCGCGTGAGATGGGCGCCGATCTTACCGTTAATTCCCGCACGGAGGATGCCGCGAAATTTATCCAGCAAAAAACCGGCGGTGCGCATGCGGCCGTGGTCACCGCGGTAGCGAAAGCCGCGTTTAATTCCGCGGTTGATGCCGTGCGTGCAGGCGCTCGCGTCGTGGCTGTGGGGTTACCGCCAGAGGCAATGAGCCTGGATATTCCGCGCCTGGTGCTGGACGGTATTCAGGTAGTGGGCTCACTGGTAGGGACGCGACTGGATTTACAGGAAGCTTTCCAGTTTGCCGCCGAAGGCAAAGTGGTGCCAAAAGTCACGCTGCGCCCGGTGGAGGATATCAACGCTATCTTTACAGAAATGGAGCAGGGGAGAATTCGTGGCCGTATGGTGATTGATTTTAACGCGAAGACCCGAGCTTAAGGTTTTATCTGATGGCCCGGAAAGCCGCCCCTGCGTTCCTGCGTGAGCGCAGGGGCGGCTTTCCCTAACGTGCCGAAAAGGGCCACGCGTGCGGGTGATTACTCATACAGCGTGCGGCAAGTGCGGCATAATTGCTCACCTTCCAGGCCGTTGAATAAATGGTTACGGCGAGCGCGGCACTGGGACGGCGTGCAGTTGAGCACGTGTTTAAACGTACGCGTGTATGATTGTTGCGAACTGAAACTGTATTTTTCAGCAATATCAATAATCGTGCAGTCACCAAACTTTAAATCACGGATTGAGCGGTACAATTTATCGCTGCGGATGTAGGTTGCCGCAGTAATGGACATTTGCTCATAAAACATACGCTGCAGATGCCATTTTGAGTAACCTGCAATACGTGATAAATCTTCCAGCGTAATCTTTTCGTGGATGTGGTCGTCAATCCAGTGCAGGATTTGCGCTATCACGTTCGCTGAGAAATGGTCCCTTCTCATACAGGTATCCTCGGGTTAGGGTAATAAGATTCTTCTTATGGAGTTTTCCGAGCATTATGGCGATTAATACTTATGAAAGTGTGTATTAATTAAGATATTGTTTAATTTTCTTCAAGTAATGCAAATCTCGTCACTTCTCTTAACAAAAATGTCCTTGTTTGTTGATATTCTGAATAAAAACCATACCGTTTCCGTGGAAGAATTAGGCTTGTTTTTTGTATGCAGCGTTTTTTAGGGGAAATAATTTTATTTTGATTAGATAAATCTAAAGTGTAATCAATATGATTTGGTTTTCATTTAACAAGACGCGGCGTTGATGAGCGCGTAATTTAGCGGCGCCATGCCTGGTGCTAATAGGCAGGTTAAAGCAGCGTAAGCCATAAAAGTATTACCCCCTTTTTTGATGGCATTGTAATCATTTTATTTCGCCGTCATATTCCGCTGGTTAGCGTGCTTATCAAAAGGAAATACTACTTTATGAGTATGGCTGTAAGAAGTCATTTCTTATTCGTGGTTTGAAGTGATGAGATTTATACATCCTTTTATTTTCTCTTTGGCTCCATTTAATGAATTGTATTGTTGTTTATACATGCGCTGAGTTATTTCATCGCTAACCAGAACCTTCGTTGACCGTAACCCCCACCCCGGTTTCGCTCTGTACGCTTATTTTGAGATTTAACGCTCGTGCGGCGGGCGGGCATCTTTTTTTTGCCACGACTACGCCCTTCAAGCTGCAAGGTTGCATCAGGTCGCCTTTTGCGAAGGCGGGTTTTGACAATAAAGCAAGGGGAGGTCGGCGTGAGATTAAAGCGTGAGGTTACAAATAGACGGTAAGCGCTATGCCATATAGCGCACAGCATCCGCCTTCATTGCCTGTAGCGCTGCGGTTATAAAACCTAAGGAGGGAATATTGTATTACTACGAATCGCACCGCCTTCGTTGCCTGTAGTCGTGCCGAAGAATTGAAAGGCGTGGCTTATGGAGATATTACGTTACGGCGAGTCGCGCCGCTTTTGTATTACGGCGTGGGAGCCCGTTCAGCCCATTTTCTCTGCCTGAACAAGAGACGCTGGCAGACAGTGAAGAGCGCTGGCATTCGGTATCAAGGTTTTCCTGGCCCGAATACGCCGCCGCGTTATTAAACACCCGTTTTACGCGCTCGATTAAGCGGAGTCGATGACATGAAAGATTCACCGGCAGGCGAACTCTGCTCTGCCGGTGAATAGGTCGGTGTTGTGCGCTATCAGCGATTGTTAGCGCTGAGCCTCGCCGCCCAGCCCTTCAATCAGCCCCTGGAGCAGCAGCGTCAGTTCGCCGGTCATTAGGGTAAAATCCGCGTCAAAGCGCAGGGCAACGTCTTCTTTATCGATATCTTCATTCTTATCGCGCAGCTCATCACTAAACTTCAGGCGCTTGAGCGAGCCATCCTCGCATAATACAAACTGGATGCGCTGCTGCCAGTCGAGCGCCAGTTTAGTCACGACTTTGCCCGCCTCGATATGCACCGCAATTTCATCACTGACCAACTCTTGTTTTTTAGCCCGGATCACACCGCCGTCTTCCAGAATTGCTTTTAGCTCCGCTTCATCAAGAAGCTGAAAGCCCTGCGCCGCGCCGCCGGAGCGCACCCATTCGGTGAGCGTTAATTCGATAGGATTTTCCAGCGTGAGCGGTACCACTGGCAGCGAACCCAGGCTTTTTCTCAGCAGCGCCAGCGTGTCTTCGGCTTTTTTGGCGCTGGCGCAGTCCAGCATGATTAGCCCATTGACGCTGTCTATCCACAGCATAGTCTGGCTAAATCGACTAAAAGCTCGCGGCAGTAAATCGTGCAGCACCTCATCTTTTAGCGCATCTTTTTCCGTTTTTTTCAACTTTCGAGCCTGATCGGCTTCAAGTTTGCGAATTTTTGATTCCAGCGCCTGCTTAAGCACCGGCGACGGCAACATTTTTTCCTCTTTGCGCGCGCAAAGCAGGATTTGTCCATTAGTGGCATGCGTTAACGCATCACCCTGTGGCCCCATTGGCGATACCCAGCCGGTTTTGGCCATATCCTGACTGCCGCAGGGCGTGAAGCTGTATTGGGCAAGTTGCTTTTCTATTTCGTCCGGATTCAGCGAAATGTCCCGGCTAAGCCGGTAAACCATGAGATTTTTGAACCACAGCATGAAAGGTAACCTTATCAGTCAAACGCAGCGGGCATGATAGCGAATCGTCGCCTGGGTTTCATTGCCTTTCCCTATACGCCGTTCTACTCTGTTGAAATATCTGTGTTAAAGGGGCCATGAACGTGCGTATTGGTATTGATCTCGGCGGGACGAAAACAGAGGTTATCGCGCTGGCGGATGACGGGCGCCAGCTTTATCGGCACCGATTGCCCACCCCGCGCGATGACTACTCACAAACGGTAGAAATTATTGCGCGCCTGGTGGAGCAGGCGGAGGCGTCGACCGGCGAACGGGGCAGCGTAGGCATCGGGATCCCGGGGACGCTATCGCCGGTTACCGGAAAAGTTAAAAACGCGAATTCTACCTGGCTGAACGGGCAGGCGCTGGATAATGATTTGGCGCAGCGCCTGGGGCGCGAAGTGCGCATCGCGAATGACGCGAATTGCCTGGCGGTCTCTGAGGCGACGGACGGCGCCGCTGCAGGAGCTAACACGGTATTTGCGGTAATTATTGGCACCGGCTGTGGCGCCGGCATTGCGCTGAA
This sequence comes from uncultured Enterobacteriaceae bacterium, assembly GCA_945271245.1. Lineage (GTDB taxonomy): Bacteria > Pseudomonadota > Gammaproteobacteria > Enterobacterales > Enterobacteriaceae > Apirhabdus > Apirhabdus apintestini. The sequence goes on from CALYPF010000023.1 coordinate 12,466, forward strand.
CGGCCAGAGCCACGCCGGCGGCAATGGAACCGCGGGCGAGTGGGGCCATAATCCACTGCCGTGGATGGATGACGCTGAACTACGCTACCGCCAGGAGGTGCCGTGCTATTGCGGAAAGCAAGGCTGCATCGAAACGTTTATCTCCGGGACCGGTTTTGCCACCGATTATCGGCGGCAGGCCGGTGAGGCTCTCGCCGGTGATGAAATCGTCCGGCGCGCGCTGTCCGGCGACGCACAGGCTGAACGGGCGCTGGGGCGCTATGAACAGCGTCTGGCGAAATCGCTGGCGCACGTCGTAAACCTGCTCGATCCGGACGTTATCGTGCTGGGGGGCGGAATGAGCAACGTTGAGCGCCTGTATCACAGGTTGCCGGCGCTGGTAACGCCGTGGGTATTTGGCGGCGAGTTTTCAACGCCGATCCGCCAGGCGATGCACGGGGATTCCAGCGGCGTTCGCGGCGCGGCCTGGCTGTGGCCAAAAGCATAACCGCACAGGGAAGCCCGGTCGCCGGAGTGTATTCGCTTCCTGAAGCGTGCCTGCCAGCGCGCTGAGGTAATTTTTGCGCGCGGCAGGTTTCTCAATGCGCGGCTACACGCTGAGTTCGGCTTCGGCCCGCGTGCGGTTTACCTGCCAGCGCGCGCAGGCGGTGAATGAGCGCTACGTTCATCTCATCGCTTGCAGAGCCGAAATCTCAAATGAGCGGTATACAGTCTTTATCAGCGCGGTATCAATCTATACCGCGAACGTTGGCTCCAGTCGACTAAACCCGAGGCCGTTGATTTTTTTTACCCGAATTTGAACCGGGATCCGCTCCTTCATCGCCTCTACGTGGCTAATGACGCCGATAGTTTTTCCGCTGGCGTTTAACGCATCCAGCGCGTCAAGCGCGATATCAAGCGTGGCTGCGTCCAGCGTGCCGAACCCCTCGTCCAGGAACAGTGAGTCAATACGCGTGCGATAGCTCACTAAATCAGAGAGCGCCAGCGCCAGCGCCAGACTGACCAGAAAGCTTTCGCCGCCCGACAGCGTGCGGGTATCGCGAACCGCATCCGCCTGCCAGGTATCGACCACTTCCAGCGCCAGGGACTCACTCTCTTTCCTCTGTAACAGGTAGCGCCCGTGCAGACGACTAAGCTGCTGATTAGCCAGCCATACCAGATTATCCAGCGTTAGCCCCTGCGCAAAACGACGAAAACGGTCGCCTTCCCGCGAGCCGATGAGTTGGTTGAGCAAAGCCCAGTCGTTAAGGGTCTGGCGGCAAACTGCTACCTGTTCGGCCAGCGCCTGATGGCGCCGCAGGCTCTCCGCATCGGCCTGCTGCTGCTGGCGAATTTCCCCCTGGCGGGCAGCATTGTCGCGCAGATCTCGCGTGAGTGCTGTAAGCGCCGCTTCAATGGTTGGCAACGGTGTTGCTGCATCCAGTTCGCCGGGCCGCTGTCGCCGGTGTTCGTCCAGCGCCCGCTGAGTGTCGTCGCGGCGCGTTTGCTGCTGCTGAGCGGCGCGCTCCAGCGCACTTTTTTTCTGCTCCAGCGCAGTTAGCTCAGCCTCATCGGGCAGCGCGGCCAGAAATGCGGCTTCATCGGCAAACGGGCCGGTGGCGAGGGCGGCGGCGAATTGTTGCTCGGCGGCGTGCAGCTGTTCGCGCGTCTGGGTTAATTGCAGCGTCAGGCTCTGCAATTCCCCGGCGAGCGTCAGGCACTGAGCGTGGATATCGCGCCAGTGTGCGGTATCCGGCACGGCGGCAGACTGGGCGGATGCATCAGCAGTTAAGGTTTCTTCCGGCAGCGTATCCAGCAACTGGCTAAGCTGCGCCAGGCGTTGAGTAAACTGCGCGTCCTGCGCCTGATTTTGCTGCCAGGTTTGTATCTCCTGCATACGTTCGGCAAGCCAGGCTTCTTCCTGCCCCGGTTCGGGCCAGCTAAGCGATAGTTCCGCCAGCGCCAGGCGCTGGGTCGCCTGTTCGCTGACAATAGCGTCATTGAGCTGTTTATGCTGCTCCAGCGCCGCCCGGCGCTGGATTTCAATGTCCTGACGCCGCTGCAATTGAAGCAACTGCTGTTCATGAGCTTCCTGTTGGTCCAGCCACGGCGCGACCGGCTGCTGCCATGAGAGGTCAATGCTGAGAGCGGCGCACAGTGCGTGCCACTGCTGCTCCATTTGCTGGCGGTCGGCAATCAGCGCCGCGCAGTCGCGTTCAAGCTGTTCCTGCTGCTGTTGCCCGGCGGTCAGTTGCCCTTTCAGGCGCGCGCCCTGTTCCGCCTGCGCGTCCCGCTGCTGCGTAAGCTGCGCCAGGCGCCGTTTATTGGTATCCGGTGCGATGGTCTGATAGCGAGTGATTGCGGGATGCTCAGTAGAGCCGCACAGCGGGCAGGGCTGAGATGGCCGCAGGCGCTCGCGTTCAGCCTGAAGAGAGACAATGGTTTGTTCCAGCTCGCAGATGTTAGTGACTTCGGCAACGAGTTGATTTTGCTGCTCCAGGCTGCGGAAGGTCTCTTCCAGAGTGCGTGACTGCTCGTTTAACCGGCGCGTAAGCTGTGTCAGCGCGCTCTGCAAATGGGCTTCCTGCCCGGCAAGCGGCGCCAGGCAGGCGTGTAACAGAGCAAGCTGCTGGCGGCGGGGGCGCGCCTCCGTCAGTTGCTGTAAGCGCTGACTTACTTCCTCGGCGCAGAGGTCGGCATCCGGTGTGGGAAGCCGGGCGAGCTGGCTATCGTAGCTCTTCAGGCTGCCAGACAGGGCGTCGAGGCGCTGAATATCGCGCTGGCGCTGGGCCAGCGCGCTGCGCCAGCCGCTGATTTCATTTTGCCAGCGGGCAATATGCGTGCTTTCACGCAATTTGTGAGTAAGCGCTGACTGCTGAGCGGCCAGAGCCTGATGTTCCCGGAGGGCTAATTCACGAATAGCCTGACGGGCGAGGCGTTGGGTATGTAAACGTTCGCTCACAGCGTCGTGCTGACGCGCACAATCGACGGTTTGCTGCGCCCAATGCTGACGCGTTTGCCACTCGGGGCGCAGCGTATTCGCCGGGCGTGCAAGCGCCAGACGCTGCAGCTCTGGCTGAGCCGCCTCCAGCGCGCGCTGCGCTGAACTGGACGCCTGTTCAATTTCACGTTCCTGGGTTTGCAGTCTTTGATATTGAATCAACCACTGACGCTGTGCTTCCAGTGCGCGCAGCTGCGCCTGTTCTGTAATTTCTTCTGTTTGCAGCGTTTTTAGCGCCGCGCGCAGCGTTTGCTTTTGTTCATCGCTTAATAAAAGAATGCCTGCTGCCTGCGCTTCATGGCTTTCCAGCTCGATTTTCGCGGACTTATGGCGCTCAAATACCTGTGCAGAGAGCCGGCCATAAATTTCCGTGCCGGTAAGCTCTTCCAGCAGCGCGGCGCGCGTATTAGGATCGGCATTCAGGAATGCGGCAAACTGCCCCTGAGAGAGCAGCATGGACTTAGTGAAACGATCGTAGTCCAGCCCGGTGAGCGCGACGATTTGCTCCTGCTTATCCTTGATTTTATCCGCGACGATTTTCCCGTCGGCGCAGCGGGCCAGTTCTACGCGCGGTGCCTGTAACTTACCGTCCGCCCGATTGCGCGCTCTATTTTGGCTCCAGAAAGCCCGCCAGGCGACGCCTTTAACTTCAAACACCACTTCAGCCAGGCATTCGGCGGTATCGCGCGTCATCACATCGTTTTGGGTTTGAGATACAGCGCCCAGGCGCGGTGTTCTGTGATAAAGCGCGAGGCAGAGCGCGTCCAGTAGGGTAGTTTTCCCGGCGCCGGTGGGGCCGGTTATCGCAAATAGCCCGCTGCTAACAAAAGGCTCTGCCGTGAAATCAATTTTCCACTCCCCTTTGAGAGAGTTCAGGTTTTTCAGGCGCAGCGTGAGGATCTTCATGCATCGTGCTCCTGTGTAACGTCGTCCAGGGTTTGTTGAAATAACCGCCTTAACCCGCTTTTTTGCTCTTCATCCAGCGTCTCCTGCGCCAGCCTGCGTTCAAACACTTCCCCTGGCGTCAGTTCGCTAAGCGTTTCCTGATGCTGGCGCTCAATGATGCGCTGGCGCCGCTCGCGGCTGCGGCGGATAAGCAGCACCTCAACCGGCAATGAATCGGTCAGGCGCTGAATATGCCGCTGAGTGTCGTGCAGCCAGTCGTCGCTGGCGATTTCAATATCTAACCAGGTCACCGGGCTTTCAGGCGCGCCGCGCCAGGCATCAAGCTGCCGTTCAATCTCTTCTTGCGTGCCTTTTAACACTGCCATCGCCTGCGTTGTCGGTACCGTCAGCGGCGTGACGCCGGCAAAAGCGCCATCGCGAAATTCCACCAGATTTACGCTTTTAGCGGTGCCAGTTTCATCGAAACTTAATGCGATAGGGGAGCCGCAATAGCGGATATGTTCCGTTCCGCCGACCCGCTGTGGGCGATGAATATGCCCCAGCGCAATATAATCCGCTGGCGGAAAGGCGTGGGCCGGAAATGCATCCAGCGTGCCGATGTAAATATCGCGTACCGCTTCGCTGGCGCTGGCACCGACGGTGGTTAAATGGCCCGTAGCGACGATCGGAAGCGGCTTTTCCTGGCGCAAAGCCTGGGCGCGCGCGTAGCTTTGCTGATACTGATTAGCGATAGCATCCTGCAGAGAGCGCTGTTTTTCTGCACCTGACTGCCCGGCCTTGCTTTGCAGCATATCGCGCGCGCGTAAAAAAGGAATGGGACACAGGATTGCGCCGGGCGCGCCGTCCCGGCGCGGAATAATAAAGGGGTCATCGTCTGGGCCGGTAATCACCCGCGCATTGAGGCAGGCCAGTAGCTCCCGGGATTCATTAAGCGTGGCAACGGAATCGTGATTTCCGGCCAGCAAATATAGCGCACAGCCGCTGTTGCGTAGCTGCACGATAAAACGGTTATACAGCTCCCGGGCGTAGCTGGGGGGAGAGCCGGTATCAAAAATATCGCCGGCAACGATAATTGCATCAACCTCATACTGCTCAACCTGTGCCAGCAGCCAGTGTAAAAAAGCCTGATGTTCGCTGGCGCGGCTTTTAGTGTAAAAATTTTGTCCGAGATGCCAGTCCGAGGTGTGAATAATGCGCATGACGATGTCCGGGCGTAAAAGTGTGGGGCGATTATAACTGTGTGGGGAGGTGAGGGCAGCATTACGCAGAGTCTAAGAACTGGAGAATATGTAATTTCATATTTTTGTCACAAAAATGGCTCATACTGTTTACGATAACACCCCGTAGCCATTTTCCTGAACAGAGGAATGATGACGAAACATATTCTGGTAATAGAAGATGAAGCGGCAATTCGTGAGATGGTGTGTTTAACGCTGATGCAGCACGGGTTTCACACGCTTGAGGCCGAAAGCTACGCTGACGCACAGCGTCAATTATGCGAGCCGCTTCCCAGCCTGGTGTTGCTCGACTGGATGTTACCCGGCGGTTCAGGATTACAGCTTCTGAAATTCATCAGATATACGCGACAGACGCGTGATATTCCCGTATTAATGCTTACCGCCCGCGGTGAAGAAGAAGAACGCGTGCGCGGGCTTGATGCCGGCGCGGATGATTATATGACGAAGCCATTTTCTCCCAAAGAGCTGGTGGCGCGGGTAAAAGCCCTGCTGCGGCGGGTCTCTCCCGCCGTTGATAAGCCGCCGCTTGAGGCTTTGGGTCTGTTACTCGACCCTATATCACACCGCGTTGATGCCGCTGGCAAAGCGCTGGATCTCGGGCCGACGAAATTTCGGCTCCTGCACTTTTTTATGTCTCACCCGGAGCGGGTTTACAGCCGCGAGCACCTGCTGGATAACGTGTGGGGTAACAATGTGTACGTTGAAGATCGTACGGTAGACGTACACATTCGTCGGCTGCGCCGGGTGCTGGAAGCGAGTGGTCACGATCGTATGATCCAAACCGTGCGCGGGGCAGGGTATCGTTTCTCTACGCGGGTTTAACTATTCGATTCATCTGTTTTACTGCGCAGGCGCCATCAAACTGACGTAATAGAAGTAATAGAAATGATAATAGAAGCCAGCGCCTGGCTATCAGCGATTAACAGGAGCAAAGCGTGCTGGAGAAACTGTCGTGGAAACAGCTTATTGCCGAGTTTGCACTTATCAGCATTCCTGCTTTGCTGCTGGGTATATTATGCGGGCATCTTGCATGGTGCTGGCTTACGGCGACGCTGTGCCTGTTACTGTGGCATTTTTATAATCTGATGCGGCTTTCCCAGTGGCTTTGGGTAGATAAAAGCATGACGCCGCCGCCCGGCAGCGGCAGTTGGGCGCCGGTCATGTATGGGCTGCATTTGCATCAAAGACGCAATAAGAAGCGACGCAAAGAGCTGGGCGGTTTGATAAAGCGTTTTCGCAGCGGCGCAGAGTCGCTGCCCGATGCGGTAGTTTTGACTACCGATGAGGGAGACATCTTTTGGTGTAATCAATTAGCCCAGCGTTTATTACATCTTCGCTGGCCGGCAGATGCCGGGCAAAATATTCAAAATTTGCTGCGCTATCCGGAATTTCATCGCTTTATACAGGAACATGATTTTACTCAGGCGCTAAATTTGCAGCTAAATAACGGGCGACATCTTGAATTTCGCGTTATGCCTTACAGCGCTGGTCAGCGGCTAATTGTGGCGCGAGACGTAACCAAAATACACCGGCTTGAAAACCTGCGGCGCCGCTTTTTTGCCGATGTTAACCATGAATTGCGCACGCCTCTGACGGTATTACAAGGCTATCTGGAAATCATGGCGGAAGGCGCGCTGCCGGAAGCGCAGCGTGAGAAAGCGCTGGATGCGATGCGTGAGCAGACGCAGCGAATGGATACGCTTGTAAAGCAGCTTTTAACCCTTTCTCGTATTGAGGCGAAGCCGGAACAGGGTGAGCATATTGAAGTGGATATCTGTACGCTGCTTGGACAGATTAAGCGCGAAGCGCATGCCCTGGGACCGTCCCATGAAGTAAGTATCGATGCGGCCCCCAATTTGCAGGTGGTGGGCAGTGAGTCATTGCTATACAGCATTATTGCCAACCTGATACTCAATGCGATTGGGCATACGCCGGAAGGAACGCGGGTGACGGTAAGCTGGCGCAAAACGCCGCAGGGTGGATCATTTTGCGTCAGTGATAATGGGCCGGGTATCCCGGCAGAACATATCCCGCGTTTAACCGAGCGCTTTTATCGCGTTGATGCGGCGCGCGGGCGCTGCAAAGGCGGCAGTGGCCTGGGGCTGGCTATCGTCAAACATGCGCTGGAGCAGTACGGTTCGACGCTGATTATCGAAAGCGCCCCGGGGCAGGGCGCTCGTTTTTCGTTTGTGCTGCCGGATGTCTGTCTGGTAACGCACGACGCGGTTAGCTCACTTGAGGTTGATGCAAATTGAGTGTGCGTTGATTGCAGGCTATCGACGCAAGCCGTTCTGGCCTCTTTCCTGCCAGAGCGGGGGAGTCAGAGGTCATCGCCTGAGCCTTCTGACGAGGATTGAGAGCTCACTATCGGGGGCGAAGGTTACAGGCAAGCAGGGCGCTTTCCTGCGTGAAAACTCAATTGAAAGTAGAGGCTATTTTTTGCTGGCCAAAGACAGAGCGCGCGTGGCATCAAAGCGCAGAGCCAGAGCTATTGACGACTGGCGGCTTTCGGCACCATTTATAGGTGTAGGGTGCAGTTTAGCTAGCGCCACGCTGTGTGCACGGCGTGCGATGCAAGTACCCTGCGGTTCTGCTCATGTTAATCGGTATCACCGGCCGATGGTTTTCGGCGAACTGCCGACCGTCGATTTCTGATGCCGCTTATAATGCTATTTAGGCGGCGCCACGCCGCGTACGTGCCGTGTATAAATACCCTGCGTTTCTGCCCACATTAGCAGTAGTGAGCGGCCGATGGTTTTCGGCGAACTGCCGGCCGGCGAGTTCTGATACCGCTTATGATGCCATTTAGGCGGCGCCACGCTGCGTGCGTGCCGTGTATAAATACCCTGCGTTTCTGCCCGCATTAGCAGTAGTGAGCGGCCGATAGTTTTCGGCGAACTGCCGGCCGTCGATTTCTGATGCCGCTTATAATGCTATTTAGGCGGTGCCACGCCGCGTACGTGCCGTGTATAAATACCCTGCGTTTCTGCCCACATTAGTAGTAGTGAGCGGCCGATGATTTTCGGCGAACTGAGCGTATGGTTTTGGGAAATAGTATGGAAAAACGGCGCAGCGTGGCAGTGCTAGTCTGTTTTACTTCAACGATAGAATAATGCAGCCTGAGAACGGTGACTGTTTTTTGTTCGCATGATAAACGGGGTAAATTTTATTGTACTGGCAGATGTTTCCAGGAAAATTTTTATATTCAGCATATTCTACTGGTTTGGCAAACCCCTGTTGCCTTCAAACGCTATAAGCGTTTTAATTAGCTCCCGTTAATTGTCAGATTGACCATACGGGGCGGTAACTGAATAACGACTCTTCGCCGCGCCCGGCGGGTAGGATTTCCCGGCGTCATTGATGAATATTACTATTTTTTGCGCCAGGAATAAGCGCGCAAAAATTAACGTTTACAACACCACATCCACAGGTTACATTATCTTATGACCCATCGTTTAACTTCTCGCGACATTATCGCGTTGGGCTTTATGACCTTTGCGCTGTTTGTCGGCGCGGGCAACATTATATTCCCTCCAATGGTGGGTTTGCAGGCCGGTGAGCATGTCTGGCTGGCTTCCTTTGGCTTCCTCGTTACCGCGGTGGGATTGCCGGTTTTAACCGTGATCGCGCTTGCTCGCGTTGGCGGCGGTATTGATAGCCTGAGTTCACCTATTGGCCGCGTGGCCGGGGTCTTGCTGTCCGTAGTTTGTTATCTCGCCGTGGGGCCGCTGTTTGCAACGCCGCGTACGGCGACGGTCTCATTTGAAGTGGGGATAGCGCCGCTAACCGGCGATGGCTCGTTGCCTCTGCTGATTTATAGCATCGTTTATTTCGCGCTGGTGATTCTGGTGTCGCTTTATCCTGGCAAGCTTCTCGATACCGTAGGGCATTTTTTGGCGCCGCTGAAGATTATCGCGTTAACAATCTTGTCAGTCGCTGCGATTCTATGGCCGGCGGGGGGGATTAGCACGGCGACAGATATTTATCAGACCGCGCCGTTTTCTAACGGTTTCGTTAATGGTTATCTGACAATGGATACCCTGGGGGCGATGGTATTTGGCATTGTTATCGTCAACGCCGCGCGTTCACGCGGCGTTAACTCGGCAAAACTATTAACCCGCTATACCGTTTGGGCTGGCATTATCGCCGGTATCGGTCTCACACTATTGTATCTGGCGCTATTTCGCCTCGGCTCCGACAGCATGTCGCTGGTGGATCAGTCCGCGAACGGCGCGGCTATTCTCCATGCCTATGTGCAGCACACTTTTGGCGGCTTTGGCAGCTTCCTACTGGCGGCACTGATTTTCCTTGCCTGTCTGGTGACGGCGGTGGGGTTGACCAGCGCCTGCGCTGAGTTTTTTGCGCAATATCTGCCGTTTTCTTATCGTACACTGGTCTTCATTCTCGGTGGATTTTCGATGGTGATTTCCAACCTGGGTTTAAGTCAGTTAATTCAGGTCTCTATCCCCGTTATGACGGCGATCTATCCGCCTTGTATCATATTGGTGGTGCTCAGTTTTACGCGCCCGCTGTGGCATAACCCAACTCGGATTATGGCTCCCACCATGTTTATTAGCCTGATTTTCGGCGTGCTGGATGGTATAAAAGCGTCGACACTGAAAGTAAGCCTGCCCGCCTGGTATGCAAAATTGCCTTTTGCGGACCAGGGGCTGGCCTGGCTTGCGCCATCGGTGTGCGTGTTGATAGCGTGCATTATTTGGGATCGCTTAGCGGGGGCGTCTAAGACCTCTGCGGCGCACTGAGTCGACGGTTTGTATTAACCACGAGGCTATCCCCTCGTGGTTTTTTTATTTTAGTGGATGTGTTCAATGGAAAAAAACAAGCTTAAACGCGGCTTAAGCACACGGCATATTCGTTTTATGGCGCTGGGTTCAGCCATCGGCACCGGGTTATTTTACGGCTCCGCAGATGCAATAAAAATGGCGGGGCCGAGCGTGCTGCTGGCCTATATTATTGGTGGCGTAATTGCCTATATCATCATGCGCGCGCTGGGTGAGATGTCAGTTCATAACCCCTCTGCCAGCTCTTTCTCCCGCTACGCCCAAGAGAATCTGGGGCCACTGGCCGGATATATCACCGGCTGGACGTATTGTTTTGAAATATTAATTGTTGCTATCGCTGATGTTACCGCATTCGGTATTTATATGAGCGTGTGGTTTCCCACTGTGCCGCACTGGATTTGGGTACTCAGCGTCGTTTTATTGATTTGCGCCATTAATCTGATGAGCGTCAAAGTGTTTGGCGAAATGGAGTTTTGGTTCTCATTTTTCAAAGTGGCGACCATTATCGTGATGATTGTCGCGGGCGTGGCCATGATTGTCTGGGGAATTGGCAACGGAGGTAAGGCGACCGGGGTGCATAACTTATGGACTCACGGCGGGTTTTTCGCAAACGGCTGGCTCGGCATGGTGATGTCGCTGCAAATGGTGATGTTTGCCTATGGCGGAATAGAAATTATCGGTATTACGGCCGGGGAGGCGAAAGATCCGGCGAAATCGATCCCGCGTGCGATTAATTCTGTTCCGCTGCGTATTCTGGTGTTCTACGTAGGTACGCTGTTCGTCATTATGTCGATTTATCCCTGGAATTTGGTGGGAACGAACGGCAGCCCGTTTGTGATGACTTTCCAGCATATGGGCATTACCTTCGCCGCAACGATTTTGAATTTTGTGGTGTTGACCGCCTCGCTGTCGGCGATTAATAGCGATGTTTTTGGCGTTGGGCGAATGCTGCACGGAATGGCGGAGCAGGGGAGCGCGCCGAAGATTTTTGCTAAAACCTCGCGCCGGGGTATCCCGTGGGTAACCGTAGTAGTGATGACGCTGGCGCTGCTGCTGGCGGTGTATCTAAACTATATAATGCCAGAAAATGTCTTTCTGGTGATTGCGTCGCTGGCGACATTTGCCACCGTGTGGGTCTGGATAATGATCCTGCTGTCGCAAATAGCATTCCGCCGCCGTCTGTCCGCTGAAGAAGCGGCGGCGCTGAAGTTTAAAGTGCCAGGCGGCGTGGTGATGACATTTATTGGGCTTATCTTTTTAGCCTTTATTATCGCGCTCATTGGCTACCATCCGGATACGCGTATTTCGCTGTATGTGGGATTTGCGTGGATAGCATTGCTGCTGGTGGGCTGGTGGTGTAAAGGTTACCGAGAGCGCCGCCGCCTGCGATAGACCAACCGGTTGCACGACGAAAATGTTCTGAAAAAGGGGAAAGTATTCCCCTTTTTTACAAGATGGCGTTTGCGAAAGCCAGCGTTGCGGTGTGTGCCGTGCCCGGCGGTGCCGGTACTGAATCAGCTTTTATCTCAGGTGCGCGGCGGCGCTGCGACCATTGCGCCTTACCATTCTTTCAGCGCCTGCGGGTTATCTCATCGTGTTACAGCTTTTTATTCCGCGCATCGTCCATCATCTGGGGATAAAACGCCCAGAACAGGCGCTCCAACCCTGCATAGTTGGCGTTCAGATCGTGCCAGGAATCGCGCAGAGCGCCGAGTTTCGGCCGGCGGTTAGCCATGCCGTTTAACACGCTGGCGATAAAAGACATATCCTGATAGCGCTGCAGCCAGCGTTCGGACCACATATGCTGGTTCAGCGCGATAAACTCCGGTGGTGCATGCGGCGGCAGTGGCGTGATTTCCGCTTTGGCGAGAGCGATAAACTGCTCCAGAGGCAGTTCCGCGGATAGTTCTGCCCAGTGGCGCGAGAGAAAATGATCCCACATGACATCAAGCGTGATGGGCGAGACGCGCCGCGTTTGCGGGCGAAACCACTGGCGCGCTTCCCGCACCTGCGGTAAGGCATCGGTTAGCACATCAACCCGGCGATGCATGGCGATACCCGCAGCCACAGCGGGTGTCCACTCGTCAGCATTACCGCGTACGAAATCTGCCAGTAGATTGCCGAGCAGAGAGCTGTCTGCCAGCCTTGCGAGATGAAGATGTGCCAGAAAATTCATGCGTAACCTTTTCTACGGGCTTATTGGTTGCAGGGAACGCGCCCCGGCACTAGACTAGGCCGCCTGTTTTCCCGTCTGAGTGTTTTACCATGCGTGTCGCCGATTTTACCTTCGAACTGCCTGAATCCCTGATTGCCCGCTATCCCCAGCCGGAGCGCAGCGCCTGCCGTTTATTATCGCTGGACGGGCCTTCGGGAGACTTAACGCACGGCGTGTTCACCGATTTACTGGATAAACTTAATCCGGGCGATTTGCTGGTGTTTAATAATACGCGCGTAATTCCCGCGCGTCTCTATGGGCGTAAAGCGAGCGGCGGAAAGCTGGAGATGCTGGTAGAAAGAGTGCTGGATGACCGCTGTGTATTAGCGCATATTCGCGCCTCAAAAGCGCCTAAACCGGGGACGGAATTGTTGCTGGGTGAGCGTGAAGAGGTGCGCGCGACGATGACTGCGCGGCGCGGCGCGCTGTTTGAGGTGGCGTTTCATGATGCGCGCGGCGTGCTGGCAATCCTGAATGATATCGGACATATGCCACTGCCGCCGTACATCGATCGCCCGGATGAGGAAGCAGATCGGGAACGCTATCAGACGGTGTATAGCCAAAAGCCGGGAGCCGTGGCAGCGCCTACGGCGGGCCTGCACTTCGATGAGCCGCTGCTGGAAGCGCTGCGCCGTAAGGGCATCGAGCTGGCATTCGTTACGCTGCACGTCGGCGCCGGTACTTTCCAGCCGGTGCGAGTAGAGAGTATTGAAGAGCATATTATGCACTCTGAGTACGCCGAGGTGCCGCAGGCGGTGGCGGACGCAGTGTTGGCCTGTCGCGCGCGCGGTAATCGCGTGATTGCGGTTGGTACTACGTCGGTGCGCTCGCTGGAAAGCGCAGCGCAGGCGGCAAAAGAGGCGGAGATTGAACCGTTTTTCGATGATACTCAGATTTTTATCTACCCCGGCTACCGCTACCGGGTGGTCGATGCGCTGATAACTAATTTTCACCTGCCTGAATCGACGCTGATTATGTTGGTTTCAGCGTTCGCCGGTTATCGGAATACAATGCGCGCCTATCGGGAAGCCGTAGCGGCGGAGTATCAATTTTTTAGCTACGGCGATGCCATGTTTATTACCCAAAATCCGCAGGCGATTGACGAACGGCCGTGATCCCTGCGGCCAGTTTTACCACGCCGCTGCGTCAGACTGCCTATCATATAATTATCGGTGGCCTACGTTCCTGATAAGGTTTGGTTGAAGTAATAATATTCGAGGCCCGCCCGGGTGTACGCCCGCGTAGTGATAAAGCGGCTTTAAGAGCTAAAGCGCAGCACATCTGGTTGGCATCATTATCTCATCGTCATAAAAAAAGCGCCCGGAAAGGGCGCTTCGTGCATTTAATCTGGCGTGTTAGCGGTGTTACAAATAATGCAGCTCAATAGTTGACATGCCGTCCAGATGGATGGGGCGAGTCAGGTCAAGTTCTGAGCCTTTATTAATGGCGGCCTGAACTTCCAAAGAAGCATTGAGCGTAGTAAAAGCCATCGGTGTGGTCGCCCCTTTTTGACTAAAAGAGACCAGATTATCGGTGTCCCTGAAATACAGGCGGTCGGCGATCACGCTCCATTTAAGCGTACTGGCAGCAGAAATTGTATCGGCGTTTTGCCCATCAACGTAAAGCGCATCACGGGTTAGGCTTATAGCATAGGCGCCGATATTTTTTCCATTTTGTTGGCCCAGCCCAAGCTGCGTAGACAGCGCGCTGGAATCAAGTAGCGTTAGCCCTGCCAGTGCTGTGCCGGAATCGCGCTTTATATCCATGAGTGACAAGGCGACTTTTGCCGGCGCATCACAGGTAATGGCGAGATCGAGATGTTTCACAGGGAGTAGCGTGTAATTATCGGCGGTAAGGGTACTACTTTTGATGGTGCCATAGTCTATGGTTGCACCACCGACAATGCTGGGCGTGCAGGCTGCCGGCACAATGGTACTAATGACTTTTACTTCTACGCTGTCTGCGGCGATAGCGCTATAGGTAGTAAATACGGCCAGAGCTGTAATGAGTCTTAAACCAGGGCTTCTCATGGCCAAACACCTTTATTTTCTGTAAATCATGATTAAGGAAGGAACAGACGATTGCCATCTGTTTTAGTCGCGTGGCGGGATAATACCGAAAGTAAACCTGGCAAGGAATACTGAGTGACTATTTTGGGATAAGTCACCATGGTAAATCATTTAAAACTGAAATAATTTATTTGATGGACTGTAAAGAAAAATAAAGAAACTTTTTGTTGAAGTTGCGCCGATTATTTTAAAGACACTGATTAACGCCTTAATAAGTAATGGATTATTAATAAAGTGCAATCTCAGTATCATAATATAGAACCCGGTCGATATAGCTGTACCGGCAAAGCGCGGTTTAGCCGTAAAAATAACAGGCGCCCGTAAAGGCGGGCGCCTGTATATATGTAGTACGCTGAGATAACTTAATTACAGATAATAAAGCTCAACGGTGGCTACCCCGTCCAGGTGCACTGCTTTGGTAAGGTCTAGTGCGGAACCTTTATTAATAGCGGCCTGAACTGACAGAGTGCCGGTCATAGTAGTGAACGACGCGGGTGCGGTTGTTGCGTCGGTTGACCAGGCATAATAGCGATTATTTGGGCTGGTAATCAGCACGGTTTGATTTGGCGATGCGGCCCAGGTCGGTGAGGCCGAGGTCAGATTGCTACTTATCAGTGCCTGCCCTGCGGCTTTACCGTCCAATTTCACCGTCGGCGTTTCAATCCACATCCGATAGCTGCCTGTAAGTTTCCCAGGCTCTTCGGCACCGAGCCCAAACATCCAGGATCTTGCATCGATCAGAGTATTATCGGGATCGTTAAAGGATTTACCGATGGGTTTTGCTGCAGTATTACTTTTACCATCTACGCCGCGCAGCGCAACTTTGGCGGATGCGTCACAGGTAATGCTAAAGTCGAGAGTTTTGACGCCCAGAACCGTGTAGTCATCGGCGGGAATGGTGCTGGCAGGAATAGTACCATAATCAAAGGTGGCACCGCCGGTCACTGCCGGGGTACAGGCCGCAGGAACAATAGTCCCAATCACTTTAACATCGACGCTGTCTGCCGCCATTGCGGTATTGATAGCCATCGCCAGTACGGCGATGGTGGCGATTTTCCCTGTTGTATACATTGTTATTTCCTGGTTATTCATCATGAGTTACGCTGCTTCAACTTACCGACCTAATGCCCATGTCAGCCGCTGCAGCCAGAGGGGATAATACTGCGTAACGTTTAAAAGTGAATATTTGTAAAGAAATTTGAGAAAAGTCACTGTGATATTGATATATGGCAGGGGATTTTATTGATGAATCATAGAGATAAGATTATTCATTACACCTTATTGTAAAGGCTGCTATATATACCCCGCTCCGCAATATATTAATAGGTTAAGAAATTACCGGACATACGGCGTCAGTTCTCAACGGCATTATTTTATGCTCATTTATCCCGTCTATTAACAATGCGTTTTGCGGGTATTCATCCTTGCGTTTTTGTACATGCCTTTCTGATATTAACGATCCGAAAAAATAGTTTGCCAGCCATTGACTGACGCAGAGCCGGCAGCATCCCATTTCTGGCTGGCTGGCTGGCTGGCTGGCTGGCTGGCTGGCTGGCTGGCTGGGTAGTGATAAAAGCATAAGAATGGAATGTGCAAATGTGTAAAAAAAGCGCGTATCTGATGATAATACCGTCATTACGCCGGGTAAATCGGATGTATCACCGCGCGGTTTATGGCGCGGCGCAGGCAGTTAGTTTAGAATAAGCGTTTTTTGTATTCCATCAGACTGTTTCTCTGATGTGGGAGGAAAGGTGAAATTTGAATTGCAGACCACCGACGGGCGCGCGCGGCGCGGTCGGCTGGTGTTTGAGCGTGGCACGGTAGAAACGCCGGCATTTATGCCTGTGGGCACATACGGCACCGTTAAAGGCATGACGCCAGAAGAAGTTAAAGATACCGGCGCGCAGATTATATTGGGCAATACTTTCCATCTGTGGCTGCGCCCGGGGCAGGAGGTCATGAAGCTGCACGGCGATCTGCATGATTTTATGCAGTGGCACGGGCCGATTTTAACCGACTCCGGCGGTTTTCAGGTGTTTAGCCTCGGTGATATTCGCAAAATTACAGAAGAAGGCGTGCATTTCCGTAATCCGATTAACGGCGACTCTATCTTCCTGAGTCCTGAAAAGTCGATGGAGATTCAGTACGATCTTGGGTCGGATATCGTGATGATTTTCGATGAATGCACGCCTTATCCCGCCGACTGGGATTATGCTAAGCGTTCAATGGAAATGTCACTGCGCTGGGCAAAACGCAGCCGCGAACGGTTTGATAGCCTGAGTAATCCTAATGCACTGTTTGGAATTATCCAGGGCAGCGTTTACGAAGATTTACGTGATATCTCGGTAAAAGGCCTGGTAGATATCGGCTTTGATGGCTACGCTGTCGGCGGACTGGCGGTAGGCGAACCCAAAGCGGATATGCATCGCATTCTGGAGCACGTTTGCCCCCAGATCCCGACGGATAAACCGCGTTATTTAATGGGGGTGGGTAAGCCGGAAGATTTAGTTGAAGGCGTTCGCCGCGGGATTGATATGTTCGATTGCGTGATGCCGACGCGCAACGCGCGCAATGGTCATCTGTTTGTTACGGATGGCGTAGTGAAAATTCGCAACGCGAAGTACAAAAGTGATACCTCGCCGCTCGACGCGGAGTGTGATTGCTATACCTGTCGCCACTATTCGCGCGCTTATCTGCACCATCTCGACAGATGCAATGAAATACTGGGCGCGCGACTCAATACGATTCATAACCTGCGTTACTATCAGCGCGTGATGGCCGGTTTACGTGCGGCTATTGAAGAGGGTAAATTAGAGCGCTTCGTCGCAGATTTTTATACTCGTCAGGATAAAGCGGTTCCCGCGTTATCCACTGATTAATTTTGAAATGAGGGAATGTAAATGAGCTTTTTTATTTCTGATGCGGCTGCGGCCACCGGAGCACCGGCTCAAGGGAGCCCAATGTCTCTGATCCTGATGCTGGTTGTGTTCGGTCTGATTTTTTATTTTATGATCCTACGCCCGCAGCAGAAGCGTACCAAAGATCATAAAAAGCTAATGGATGCCATCGCGAAGGGTGATGAAGTATTGACCAACGGCGGCCTGGTAGGGCGCGTTACGAAGGTCTCGGAAAATGGGTATATTGCCATCGCGCTCAATGACACGACTGAAGTCGTTATCAAGCGTGATTTCGTCGCAGCGGTCTTGCCGAAAGGCACTATGAAGGCGCTGTAATTTTTCGTTTTCCCGAAGGGAATTGCCGTGTTAAACCGTTATCCTTTGTGGAAGTACATCATGCTGATCGTCGTGATTCTCGTCGGTCTGTTATATGCGCTTCCCAACCTTTATGGTGAGGATCCGGCCGTTCAGATCACTGGCGCGCGCGGAGTCGCCGCCAGCGAGCAAACACTGGAACAGGTCCGGAGTACCTTACAACAAGAAAAATTGGCGCCAAAATCCGTCGCGCTGGAAGAGGGCGCGATCCTCGCGCGTTTTGATTCCACCGATACGCAGCTACGCGCGCGTGAGGCATTAGTAAGCAAGCTTGGCGATCAATACGTCGTTGCGCTTAACCTCGCACCTGCAACTCCGCGCTGGCTATCGATGGTTGCCGCGGAACCAATGAAACTTGGGCTTGATCTGCGCGGCGGTGTGCACTTCCTGATGGAAGTGGATATGGAAACCGCGCTCAGCAAACTCCAGGAGCAAAATATCGACGGCCTGCGTAGCGATCTGCGCGAAAAAGGTCTTGCCTGGAGCAATGTGCGTAAAGCCAATAATTATGGTGTGACTATCGCATTTCGTGATGCTGATACTCGCGATAAAGCGATTGCTTATCTGCAGCCGCGCCATCGCGATCTGGTGGTAACGAGCCTGGGTGGAAATGCGCTGCGCGCAGTCATGACTGACGATCGTCTGCGGGAAGCGCGTGATTATGCGGTTCAGCAAAACATTAATATCTTACGTAACCGTGTAAACCAGCTTGGCGTGGCCGAACCGCTGGTTCAGCGCCAGGGTGCGGATCGCATCGTTGTGGAACTGCCAGGGATTCAGGATACCGCGCGCGCCAAGGAAATTCTTGGAGCGACGGCGACGCTTGAGTTCCGTTTAGTCAACACCAGCGTCGATCCGTCCGCCGCCGCCGCCGGGCGCGTCCCGGGCGATTCTGAAGTTAAAAATATGCGTGAAGGCCAGCCGGTAGTGCTGTACAAGCGCGTTATTCTAACGGGCGATCATATTACGGACTCGACGTCCAGCCAGGATGAATATAACCAGCCTCAGGTTAATATTTCTCTGGACGGCGCGGGCGGCAATATGATGTCTAACTTCACGAAAGACAACATTGGCAAGCCAATGGCAACGCTATTTGTGGAGTATAAAGACAGCGGTCGTAAAGATGCCAACGGGCGCGCGGTGCTGGTGAAACAGGAAGAGGTTATCAACATCGCGAATATTCAGTCGCGTTTGGGCAATAGCTTCCGAATTACTGGTATCAACAACCCGAATGAGGCTCGTCAGCTATCGCTGCTGCTGCGTGCAGGTGCGCTAATTGCGCCGATTCAAATCGTTGAAGAACGCACGATTGGGCCAACGCTCGGGATGCAGAACATCAAACAGGGGCTGGAAGCCTGCCTGTGGGGTCTAATCGCTTCTATTCTGTTCATGGTTTTCTTCTACAAGAAGTTCGGCCTGATAGCGACGACGGCGCTGATTGCGAACCTGGTGTTAATTGTTGGCATTATGTCACTGTTGCCCGGTGCGACGCTAACCATGCCGGGCATTGCGGGTATCGTACTGACCCTGGCGGTAGCGGTGGACGCTAACGTTTTGATTAATGAACGTATTAAAGAAGAACTGAGCAACGGACGTTCAGTGCAGCAGGCGATTCATGAAGGTTATAGCGGCGCGTTTAGCTCCATTGTGGATGCTAACGTCACGACGCTTATCAAAGTGATTATTCTGTACGCTGTGGGCACCGGGGCGATTAAAGGGTTTGCGATCACGACCGGCATCGGCGTGGCAACCTCAATGTTTACCGCGATAGTTGGTACCCGTGCCATCGTCAACCTGCTGTATGGCGGCAAACGCGTCAACAAGCTGTCTATCTGAGGAGTGCGTTGTGGCACAGGATTATACCGTTGAACAATTGAACCACGGCCGTAAAGTCTGGGACTTTATGCGCTGGGATTACTGGGCCTTTGGCATCTCTGGCCTGCTGCTAATACTGTCGATAATTATTATCGGGGTGCGCGGCTTTAACTGGGGGCTGGATTTCACCGGTGGTACGGTCATCGAAATTTCGCTAGAAAAACCTGCGGATATGGACATGATGCGTGAGTCGCTGGAAAAAGCCGGCTTCGCCGATCCGCTACTGCAGAACTTCGGCAGCAGTCGGGATATTATGGTTCGCATGCCGCCAGCGCAGGGCGGTGAAACCGGCGGGCAAACGTTAGGCACGAAAGTGGTTAACGTTATCAATAGCGCCACCGGCCAGCACGCGGCCGTGAAGCGCATTGAGTTTGTCGGGCCGAGCGTCGGCGCCGATTTGGCGCAAACCGGCAGCATGGCGCTGCTGGTCGCGCTGATCTGTATTTTGATTTATGTGGGCTTCCGCTTCGAGTGGCGACTGGCTGCGGGCGTAGTTATCGCGCTGGCGCACGACGTGGTAATCACAATGGGCGTGCTGTCACTGTTTCAGATAGAAATCGATCTGACGATTGTGGCCTCACTAATGTCGGTTATTGGCTACTCGCTGAACGACAGTATTGTGGTTTCCGACCGTATTCGTGAAAACTTCCGCAAAATACGGCGCGGCACGCCTTACGAAATCTTCAACGTCTCGCTCACCCAGACGCTGCACCGAACATTGATAACGTCAGGCACTACGCTGGTAGTTATTCTGATGCTCTATCTGTTTGGTGGTGCGATGCTTAAAGGTTTCTCGCTGACCATGCTTATCGGGGTATCCATTGGTACTGCCTCGTCTATCTATGTTGCCTCTGCGCTGGCGCTGAAGCTTGGGATGAAGCGTGAACACTTAATCCAGCAGAAGGTTGAGAAAGAAGGGGCGGATCAGCCGTCAATTTTGCCGTAACCTATTTGTGATTGTGAAAATGCTCAGTTTTATGGTGTTGAATCATAAAGCTGGGCCGCTTAGGTTAAGCTACTCTCAGGGCCTGGGATTGATAACGTTATCGATCCCAGGCCTTTTAGTTTTCCGCCAGGCTTCCGTTATTGAACAAATTTCGCCTTCCTCAGCCCGCTGTTGGTTCTGTCCTGGCTCAGATAAACATACGCCGGTGAGGATGTCCGCAATTAGCGCGTTCTAAACGCTATTTCCCGGATGACATACTTTGCCTCAACCCCTGCGCCTGTAACTTTGCCTGAAAATCCGTCAAATTCGATACTGATTGCCTTGAGAACGCCGCAGCATTAGCGATGCTAATATTTTATAATCGGGAGTTTGGATGGTTTTTTCGTTTTACTAGCGGAATATGGTGCTGCTAATACATAAGAATAACTGTGTCGCTAAGCATGTAATCAGGGGCCTTTTTGGCCCCTGATTACATAATGCATTGGAAATTTAATGGCGCACTAATGATTATTAAAAATTATAACCGGCAACCAGATAATATCCCCAGCCGGTGGATTTCACGTTGAAATCGCCTTTTCCAAAGTTAAGGCCTGCGCCATTTTCCCACTGGCCGCCATTATGGAAATAACGTGCGACGATGGAGTAATGCCAGTGGCTGTAATTCAGGGCCAGGATGTGGCTGGAAGCAATAGAGTTATTGGTGCGGTACGCTTCATCGCCCAGGTCGGAATCCCAGTCAAAGTTGGTAAAGCCGATGTAGCTGAGTTTTCCGCCCCATAAATCGGTTATCGGTACAAAGTACTTTATTTTAAAGCGATATCCGTCCCAGCTATCTTCGTTAGCGGCGCCATAGTTTTCTCACTGATATTTCGCATATACGTTTAGTGATAGCCCCATTGGCAAGCCGGTATCAATATCGGTACCTAACCCCATATACCATGTATTTTGGCGATTAGCGCTGTTGCGTCCCATGTCATAAACATAGTTATTAGCAAAGTACCACTCTTTGAACGGGCCAAATCCTAAATCCAGCCCGGTTAATTTATCGATTGAAAAGCGCGGTTCGATTTCCATGAAAAGCGGCGAGCCGTGATTCCAGATCCCGCGCGCGTTACTGTCGCCGCCAAAAAAGCGCGGGGCATCAATATAACCATAAAAATCAAACCAGTCTTTTTTAGCAAACGCTTCATATTCCAGATAAGTATCGTTGCGTAATTGCGGCCCAAAGCGGGTATGGTAACTGCCGACGACATTGACGCTCTGGTGCCACCAGTCAGAAACGAACTCACCGGAATTATCTGCAGCTTTAACGGTGAAAGAGCCGATAAAAGTAAGGGCGGCGCCTGCCGCTAACATCATTTTTTTCATGTAATTGCCACTGTGATTGCTGAATGGCCGCAATGGCCACCCCTGAATGTATGTGTTACCAACGGTGCAAAACTGATCCACCCCAGCGGTTGAAAACTGATCCA
>CALYPF010000024.1 GCA_945271245.1 uncultured Enterobacteriaceae bacterium
CCTGGATCAGTTTTCAACCGCTGGGGTGGATCAGTTTTGCACCGTTGGTAACAAGCACCTGTTCATCTCTCTCGAAGCGCTGGCGCAAAGCGACGCCTGTGACGCCGTGTATATCGCCAGCCCTAACGCAATGCATTTTTCACAAACGCGGCTTTTTTTACAGCATCGCAAACACGTTATCTGTGAAAAACCTCTTGCCTCTACGCTGGCTGAAGCGCAGGCCGCAATCAGTCTGGCCCGTCAGCAGCAGGTGGTGCTTTTCGAAGCGTTTAAAACCGCCTGTCTGCCCAACTTTATCGCACTGCGGGACGCACTGCCCGCCGTCGGTAAACTGCGTAAGGTAGTATTGAATTATTGTCAGTATTCCTCTCGCTACCCGGCTTATCTAAAAGGCGATAATCCTAATACTTTTAATCCCCGCTTTTCCAATGGCTCAATTATGGATATCGGCTTCTATTGCCTGGCGACGGCGGTGGCACTCTGGGGCGCACCGCGCGCGCTTAAAGCCTCAGCAACACTACTGGCGTCAGGAGTTGACGCTCACGGCAGCGTGATTATGGATTACGGCGATTTCGACGTCGTCATCCTGCACTCTAAAGTCAGTGATTCCCTGATCCCCAGTGAAATACAGGGCGAACAGGGTTCGCTGCTTATCGACAAAATCTCCCAATGTCAGGGGATACGTTTTGTTCCGCGCGGCGGTGAGGCACAGGATCTCAATCAGACGCAGGCGCCCAATACAATGTGTTATGAGGCGGAACATTTCGCGCATCTCGTGGCATCGCAGGCGGTTACGCATTCGGCGCTTGACGTTAGCTTAACCACCGCCCGGCTATTAGATGAGATTCGGCGCCAAACCGGCGTTATCTTTCCTGCGGATACCGCAGAGGTGGGAAATACGTAAAGCTGCGTAAGCGCATTGACCAACCCATCGCGCCCAACTATTTTGTGTAATGCAAAGGGGAGTAACTTTTCCGCCGGTGGATCGTCATGACGTAGCGACTCGCTTCCGGTTGCCGGGCGGCATTACACAGCACACAGCGTGCGCTGATGCCGTAAGTGAGACCTTGCCGGAAGGCGAGGTATGCCCTTAGCGCAGCAAAACGGCTGGCGTCTTCCGACACCGGCCGTTTTTGTTGATAAGGAGTGCGAGTATGAATAGTGTTGGAACCCCTTTGCTGTGGGGCGCGTTCGCCGCCGTTGTGGTAGTTATGTTAGCAATCGATCTGCTGCTTCAGGGGCGGCGTGGAGCCCACGCAATGACGATGAAGCAGGCCGCCGGCTGGTCGGTTTTATGGGTGGCGCTGTCTTTACTCTTTAGCGCCGCGCTCTGGTGGTATCTTGCTCAGACTCAGGGGCGGGCCGTCGCCAGTCCACAGGCGCTGGCGTTTTTAACCGGCTACCTGATTGAAAAAGCGCTCGCGGTAGATAACGTTTTCGTATGGTTGATGTTATTCAGCTATTTTTCCGTCCCCGCCGCGCTTCAGCGACGGGTGCTGGTTTACGGCGTGCTGGGCGCGATTATCCTGCGTACTGTGATGATCTTTGCCGGCAGTTGGCTCATTTCGCAATTTGAATGGCTGCTGTGGGTATTTGGCGCCTTTCTACTGTTTACCGGCGTTAAAATGGCGCTGGCGCGAGAAGATGATTCGGATATTGGCGATAAACCGCTGGTCCGCTGGATACGTCGCCACCTTCGCATGACGGAAACTATCGACGGCGAGAGATTTTTTGTCTACCGGAACGGGTTGCGCTACGCCACGCCGCTGCTGCTGGTACTCATTTTAGTGGAAATCAGCGACGTGATTTTCGCCGTCGATAGTATACCAGCGATTTTTGCCGTCACGACCGATCCCTTTATTGTACTGACCTCTAATCTGTTCGCAATTCTGGGGCTACGCGCCATGTATTTTCTGCTGGCCGGCGTGGCAGAACGCTTCAGCCTGTTAAAATACGGGTTAGCGGCAATTCTTGTCTTCATTGGTGTAAAAATGCTGATCGTGGAGTTTTATCATATTCCCGTCGCGATATCCCTGAGCGTGGTCGGCGCAATATTGGGCCTGACCCTGATAATAAACCTCTGGGTAAACAAGCGCCGCGCCGGTTAACGCTATTCCTGCACGGGCCAGCCAGGACGTGGCCCGTTCGATTAGCCACCAATGGCGCTACCGGGCGCCGTAGATAACGCAGCGCGCCCGCGCTTATAGTGTAACTCCGCTTTTAAACAGCGCCAGTTCACGAAAGTCATTGCGTTCATTACACGTCTTACGTCCGCTGGCGATTTCCGCAATATCCGTAATAAATTGCGCCAGCAGCGCCTCGATGGTTACTCCCTCCACCAGTACCCCGGCGTTAATATCTATCCAGTGCGGTTTTCGCGCCGCCAGCGCGCTGTTGGTGGCAATTTTTACCGTAGGAACAAACCCGCCATAAGGCGTTCCTCGTCCGGTGGTGAATAACACCATGTGACAGCCCGCTCCCGCCAGTGCGCTGGTCGCTACCGCATCGTTGCCCGGAGCGCTGAGTAAATTGACCCCGGGATGTGAAACGCGTTCACCATAGCGCAGAACATCAATAATGTATCCCCGCCCCGCTTTCTGAGTGCATCCCAGCGATTTTTCTTCCAGCGTAGTGATACCTCCGGCTTTATTTCCCGGCGAAGGGTTTTCATAGACAGGCTGGCCGTGCGCCAGGAAATACGCTTTAAATGACGCGATCATCGCCACGGTTTTATCAAAGGTTTGGATATCGCGGCACTGGCGCATGAGCAGCGTCTCCGCGCCGAACATTTCAGGGACTTCGGTGAGTACCGTTGTGCCTCCGTGCGCCGTAACATAATCGGAAAAACGTCCCAGTAAAGGGTTTGCCGTGATGCCTGACAGGCCGTCCGAGCCGCCGCACTCCAGGCCGAAGCGCAGTTCGCTGAGCTTACCCGGCTCCCGGCTATCGTGGCGCATGGCTGCGTAAAGTTGCTCTAGCAGCGCAACACCCGCCGCAACCTCATCGTCATACTGTTGACTCACCATAAAGCGCACGCGCGCCGGATCGTATGCGCCGAGAGTTTCGCGAAACGCTTCTATTTGGTTATTTTCGCAGCCCAACCCAACAACCAGCACGCCGCCGGCGTTCGGATGCCGCACCATGTTTTGCAGCATCGTGCGCGTGTTGTGATGGTCGTCCCCCAGTTGCGAACAGCCAAAGGGATGCGTAAATAGATACACGCCGTCTATGTCCGTCAGGTCCGGGTGCGCGGCTAAAAAACGCTGGCGGATTTGCTGGCAAATACCATTCACGCAGCCAACGCCGGGCAGGATCCAGAGTTCGTTGCGAATGCCGACGGCGCCCAATGCGCGCCGGTAAACCGCAATATCGCGATCTGGCAGCCGTAGCTGATAGGGTACCCTGGCCGGTTGGTAGCGATAAGTTTCGCTCTCCTGCAGATTAGTGGCTAAATTATGGCTGTGAACGTGGTTACCCGGGGCAATATCGCAGCGCGCATGCCCAATCGGCAGGCCATATTTCAGAACACTTTCTCCGGCTGGAATCGGGCATAACGCAAATTTATGCCCTTGTTCAATGTTCTGGCCCAGTCGAAAAGAGTGGATGCCCGCAGCGACGGGCATTCCTTCCGCCAGCGGCGCCAGCGCCACTGCAACGGTATCCTGCGGATGGATCTGAATCCAGGGTACCGACATTATGTTTCCTTCTATTTCAGCGTAATCCCGAAATAATCCCGCGCATTATTGAAACAAATGTTCTCAATCATCGGCCCCAGTAGCGACATATCCGCCGGTGCTTCACCGTTTTCAACCCAGCGCCCTACCATGCGGCATAACAGGCGGCGGAAATACTCATGGCGGGTGTAGGATAAAAAGCTGCGGCTATCCGTCAGCATACCCACGAAGCGGCTTAACAGGCCTAGCTGCGCCAACTGGGTCATTTGGCGCTCCATGCCTTCTTTTTGATCGTTAAACCACCAGCCGGAGCCAAATTGCATTTTTCCAGGCACACCTTCCTGCTGAAAATTGCCAATCATGGTTGCCAGTACTTCGTTATCGCCAGGATTCAGGCAATACAGAATAGTTTTGGGTAGATTCCCCGCGCGATCCTGTTCATCCAGTAAGCGGGAAAGCGCTGCGGCGATGGGACTATCATTAATGGAGTCACAGCCGATATCAGCCCCCAGACGGGTAAACAGCCGGTGATTATTGTTGCGCAGCGCACCGATATGGTATTGCTGCACCCAGCCGCGGCGAGCGTATTGGGCGCCCAGCCATACCAGCACGGCGGTTTTAAACTGCGCAATTTCACTCGGTTCCAGCACTTCTCCCGCCAGCCGGCGCGCCAGGATAGCATCAAGCTCCGCCTCACTGACCTGCGCATACACCACGCTGTCCAGCCCATGGTCGGCAATCTTACAGCCGTGGGCGGCAAAATGGTCCAGACGACGTTCCAGCGCCGCCTGCAAATCGCTAAAGCGGCGAATATGCACGTCCGCCGTCCCCCCTAAGGATTCGATATACGCCGCAAACCCGGACTGCCCAATATTAAACGATTTATCAGGCCGCCAGCTCGGCAGCACCGTAACATCAAAGCTTTCATCAGCGGCAATACGCGCATGGTGGCTCAGAGAATCAATCGGATCGTCGGTCGTCCCCACCATTTTGACATTCATCTGCCGCATAATCCCTCGGGCTGAAAAATCGTCCTGCGCCAGTAATGCATTACACGTATTCCAAATTTCATCTGCGGTAGCGGGAGACAGTAGCGTGCCGACAACGCCAAACGGCCGGCGTAGCTCCAGATGCGTCCAGTGATACAGCGGGTTGCCGAGTGTATGCGGCACGGTCGCCGCCCAGGCGTTAAATTTCTCACGATCCCCGGCATCGCCGGTACATAGCCGCTCCGGAACGCCATTGGAGCGCATTGCCCGCCATTTATAGTGATCGCCTTTCAGCCATATGTCATACAGGTTAGTGAAGCGATAGTTATCGGCTATCTGCTGCGGGGGTAAGTGGCAGTGGTAGTCAAAGATAGGCTGTGCTTCAGCGTGCTCGTGATACAGACGCTGCGCATATTCAGTATCTAATAAAAAATCTTCCGTCATAAAACGATTCATCACACATCATCCTGTTGGGGATTAATCAATGACAACGTGGTCAGATGAATAAAAGTTATCACACCAATTATGACTACTGATGAGAAATTTTGCGCCAGCGCTCACAAAACATAGACAAAGATTATCCTCCCTCAATGCCTAAAAAACAAAAAATCCATATATATCAAAACTATATGCATAACTAGCGCATAGCTCACTATACAACCACTTTTGTGATACTCCGCACCCTTTAAAGTTGTATGACAAGTTATCGTGTCGCCGTCGTTATCCGTTTACCCCCAATACGTTGCCATGACCGGCATCATATTCATTGTTAAGCAGTATTCGGGCAGCGCCTGACACTGCATGACGCGTCACTTATTCCGGTCTGTTCCTGTTGCATTGCATCACCGAATAGAGGTTTTGATATGCGAAAAATAAAAGGTCTACGATGGTACATGATAGCGCTGGTTACCCTGGGTACAGTACTTGGCTACCTCACGCGTAATACCGTCGCCGTCGCTGCACCGACGCTTCAAGAACAACTACACATCACGACACAGCAGTACTCTTATATTATCGCTGCTTATTCGGCGGCCTATACCATCATGCAGCCTGTCGCCGGTTATGTGCTGGATGTATTAGGTACCAAGCTGGGCTATGCGCTATTTGCCGTGCTATGGGCCGGTTTTTGCGGTGCTACCGCACTGGCAGGGAGCTGGGGAGGGCTGGCTATTGCGCGCGGCGCGGTAGGCGCCGCCGAGGCCGCCATGATCCCGGCAGGCCTGAAGGCCAGCTCGGAATGGTTTCCGGCAAAAGAGCGTTCCATCGCCGTCGGCTATTTTAATGTCGGATCCTCTATTGGCGCCATGATAGCCCCACCGCTGGTAGTTTGGGCTATCGTTTGGCATAGCTGGGAAATGGCGTTTGTTATTACCGGCGTATTAAGCTTTATTTGGGCCATGCTTTGGCTCTGGCTGTATAAACATCCTAAAGATCAAAAACACCTGACGCCGGAAGAGCGCGGCTATATTCTTTCCGGCCAGGAAGCGCATCATCAAACCAATAATAAAGAAAAAATGACCGCCGGGCAGATTCTGCGCAACCGCCAGTTCTGGGGGATTGCCCTGCCGCGCTTTCTCGCCGAACCCGCCTGGGGAACGTTCAATGCCTGGATCCCGCTATTCATGTTTAAAGCTTACGGCTTTAATTTGAAAGAAATCGCGATGTTCGCATGGATGCCGATGCTATTTGCGGATTTAGGCTGCGTCGTCGGTGGTTATCTGCCGCCGCTATTCCAGCGCCTGTTCGGCGTTAATCTCATCGTTTCACGCAAGCTCGTGGTGACACTCGGCGCGGTATTAATGATAGGCCCTGGCACCATCGGATTATTTAGCAGCCCTTATACCGCAATTGCGCTACTTTGTGTCGGCGGCTTTGCTCATCAGGCGCTGTCCGGCGCACTCATTACGCTTTCTTCAGACGTATTCGGCCGCAATGAGGTGGCGACGGCCAACGGATTAACCGGCATGGCTGCATGGACCGCCAGCACGCTATTCGCACTTATAGTCGGCGCGCTGGCAGACACGCTGGGCTTTAGCCCGCTATTTGCCGCACTTGCCGTGTTTGATCTTCTCGGTGCCGTGGTTATCTGGACGCTGCTAAAAAGTCAGCCAGCCAGCCAGCGAGATAGATGATAAACACCCTGCAAATGCCGTAACGCAATTATAATCTTTCACGGCCGCTTCAGGCGGCCGCACGGCGCCGCGCTCTGTAGTGCCTTTCGGTGAAAAGTGGTATAACAGGTAACGCTGTTCTTACTGTTTATTCTGGAGCCAATATGGAAACAACCGGGCCTCGCCGCCTGTATCAGCAACTTGCCACTGAACTAAAGCAGCGTATTGAGACTGGCACATATCAGGTCGGCGACAAACTTCCTGCGGAGCGATTTATCGCTGAAGAGCGTAATGTCAGCCGCACCGTAGTGCGCGAGGCCATTATTATGCTGGAAGTAGAAGGCTACGTGGAAGTACGTAAAGGCTCTGGTATTCACGTGATTGCTAATCAGGCACGAAACGGCAGCCAGCCGGACGAGCGGCTTGAATTTGCAAATTTCGGCCCTTTCGAATTGCTTCAGGCGCGCCAGCTTATTGAAAGCAATATTGCCGAGTTTGCCGCTACGCAGGTTACCAAGCCAGATATTATTAAGCTGATGGAGATTCAGGAAAAAGCCCGCAGTGAAAAGTGTTTTCGGGATTCAGAGTGGGATTTGCAATTTCACGTACAGGTCGCGCTGGCGACTCAGAATAGCGCCCTGGCCGCTATCGTAGAAAAAATGTGGACTCAGCGCGCGCATAATCCGTATTGGCAGAAGCTCCATGAACATATTGACCGCCACGCCGCCGATCACTGGTGCGCCGATCACGACGAGATTTTAAAGGCGCTGATCCGTAAAGATCCGCACGGCGCGAAGCTTGCCATGTGGCAGCATTTAGAAAATACCCGGCAAATGCTTTTTAATGAAACCAGCGATGATTTTGAATTTAATGCCGATCGCTATCTGTTTAATGACAATCCTGTCGTTCATCTCACGGCGCTGGCACCGCCCAATAAGTAGCGCAATGTCACGGCGAGGTTGGCGGAAAATCCTGAATAATGTCAGCGTTTGTAAAAGCCCTCGCCACATTGCTTCCCGCTAAGCAAAATCAATCCTCAACAAATGCGAAATATTGTGACGCAGGGCGAGCGCCTTTGTTACAATTAGACGCAAATATTGCCGATTAATACCGGATGACAAAGAGGCCTTTCGGCATATCTTATCTCGACGTCCTCCGCCCCAGGTAGCAGTCTGGCAACGTCATGCCCTTATTGCTTGCTGCGTCCCGCAGAGATTTATCAGAAGTGCCCAGGAAAAAATGAATGGAACTATTGACGCAATTACTCAGCGCTCTGTGGAGTCAGGATTTCGAAACCCTTGCCAATCCCGGCATGATTGGCATGCTTTACTGCGTTCTATTTATTATTTTGTTCCTTGAGAATGGTCTGCTGCCCGCCGCATTTCTTCCCGGTGACAGCCTGCTGGTGCTGGTTGGCGTTTTAATCGCTAAAGGCGCGCTCGGTTTTCCGCAAACCATCGTACTGCTTACCACCGCGGCCAGTCTGGGCTGCTGGCTCAGTTATATTCAGGGACGGTGGCTTGGCAATACGCGCATCGTTCAAAAATGGCTCTCTCATTTACCCACCCACTACCACCAGCGTGCACACCATTTATTTCATAAACACGGGCTTTCCGCACTGCTGGTGGGGCGTTTTATCGCCTTTGTCCGAACGCTTCTGCCGACAATGGCCGGGCTTTCTGGCCTGAACAGTACCCGTTTTCAAATCTTTAACTGGATTAGTGGGTTACTGTGGATTGTCATCCTCACATCACTGGGCTATATGCTGGGGAAAACGCCGGTATTTCTTAAATATGAAGATGAGCTAATGGCGGGTCTGATGATTTTACCGGTAGCGCTTCTGGTATTCGGCTTTATTGGTTCACTGGTGGTGCTGTGGAAGAAAAAACGCGCCCATCATCAGGAATAAGGTAATTACATGCGGAGTCATACTCATTACCTGCGATTTATTTTGTTAGCGACTCTGCTAACCGTAACGGTGTTTTTGGCCTGGTCAACAACCCCCCGGCCGGAAGCCACTCTGGAAATACGCGCACAGCAGGCAGGTATCAGCACGCCAGACGGTTTCTCCGTGTGGCACCATCTTGATGCAAATGGCATCGCGTTTAAAAGTATTACTCCTGTCGATAATGGTCTGGTCATTACCTTTGACTCCAGCGCGCAAAGTATGGCGGCCAGAAAAGTGCTTAATCGCACGCTGCCGCGCGGCTATATCATTGCGCAAACGGAAAAAAACAGTATCGCCCATTCTCTCATGGCGCGTTTCCGCTCGCCCCAGCACGATCTCGGCTAACCCACCCACCCAGCCTATCCCCATCGCCTTTTGTTTTTTTAAGAATCTGGCTATGCTTAAGCTGCGTCGGCAGCATTACCGTCGCCCTGCTTTGACAGGATCTTACGGCATCTTTTGCACTGATACACAATGGAAGGCCTCCTATTATGAAATGTCGTATCGCACTCGCCTTAACGCTCATCTCGCTTACCGGCGTGGCAGCACAGGCTGCAACTTCTCCCTGCCAGGATAAGGCACAGAGTATCCAGCGTGAAATCGACTACGCTAAACAACATAACAACTCACACCGCATTTCCGGGCTACAAACGGCACTAAAAGAAGTGCAGGATCACTGTGATAACAGCACAGTGCTCGCCGATCACCAGAAAAAATTGGCCCATCAGCGTGAGAAAATTGCCGAACGTAAAGACGAACTGGCGGAAGCCCATCGCAAAGGCGATACTAAAAAAATCGCGAAGCGCGAGCAAAAACTTGCTGAAGCGGAAAGTGAACTCAAAGCGCTAGAAGCACAGGATTATTAACACAAGGACCATTACCAACAGGAGAGGAATATGTCTAAAGATAATGAATATTTACGCGCCGAGCTTCAGACCCTTGCCGATACTCTGGAAGAAGTGCTGAACACTTCCGGTGAAAAATCCAAGGAGGAGATGGATAAACTGCGCAACAAAGCCGAGCGCGCGCTGAAAGAGAGCCGCCGCCGTCTGGGCGAAACCGGGGAAGCTATCGCCCGCCATACGCGCGAAGCGGCATCCCGCGCTGACGACTATGTGCGCGAAAAACCGTGGACAGGCGTAGGCATTGGCGCTGCTGTCGGCGTTGTCCTCGGCGTATTGCTGGCGCGCCGTTAATATGATTGACCACAGCCAACAAAACGGCCCAGGTAAAAGCGTACTTGGCGCCGGGCAGCGAATTCTGACCGTTTTGGTCAGAATGGTGGAGACGCGCCTGAGGCTGGCGGTCGTGGAGCTGGAGGAAGAAAAGTCAAACCTCCTCCAGATTATGCTGATGCTTGGCCTAACGATGATTTTCACCGCTTTTGGCCTTATGTGCCTAATGGTGCTCATCATCTGGGCCGTAGATCCCCAGTACCGGCTATATGTTATGGCCGGCACTACGGGCCTACTGCTGTTACTGGCGTTGATCCTTGGGATCTGGACGCTGCGTAAAGCTCGCCGCTCCACGCTGTTACGTCACACCCGAAACGAACTGAAGAACGATCGCGAACTTCTGGAGGAAAAGGAGTGAGCAGTAGCCGACGAGAACGCCAGCAGCACACCGCAGAGCTGTTAAGTCGTATACAGCAACAGCGTCTCGATTTTAACGCAGGCTGTCAGGACTGGCTGGCCCTGATGTCGCCTTACGATCGCGGTTGGAAACGCGTCTTGAATCTTCGCGCCTGGCTGGTTGCTGGCAGCGGAGTAATGGCCATCTGGAGCGTACGCCACCCTCGTTTCCTGATGCGCTGGAGTAAACGCGGCGTTGGAGTCTGGAGTACGTGGCGCCTGCTACGTAATACGCTCAGCCGCGTGCGCCAATAGTTTGTTTAAGCAGCTCTTCGGAGCTGCTTTTTTACCGCTTGCATCCTACCTGTACGCCCACCCGCCTTGTTTATAAATAATTTGGCTCAGGCTTTCAGGGGCAAAGGCTAGCTAACGCCACGGCTTTGTCGTCTTTACGTCCGCACGGCACGCCTGCCCGATGAATAATATCCAACCACTGAAAAACACTGCCGGTAATACGCGTTGTTCAGCCTCGCAGCTGGATAAATCCCAGAGTTCATCATGCCACCAGGCTGCGTTCCTTACATCACGGCACCCTGTAAGCGCCAATAATTTAGCTTATCGCACAGGCGTTTGGCGGGCGTAAAAAAGCCGGCCTACTGGCCGGCTGTTATTTTCGCTCAGGAAGAAGTACATCAGGCGCGCTTCATCATGAGCCAAAGACTTATCAGCAGGAAAGTCGCGCTTGGCAATATCGCTCCCAGTAACGGCGGGATGTGATACACCAAGCTGAGCGGCCCGAAAATCTGATCCAACACATAGAACACAAACCCGCAGCTAATGCCTGTTACTACGCGCACACCCATTGGCACGCTGCGCAGCGGCCCGAAGATAAATGACAGAGCCATCAGCATCATTACAGCGACGGAAATCGGCTGGAATATTTTGCCCCACATATTTAGCCGATAGCGGTCTGCGTCCTGACCGCTGGATTTCAGATAGGTCACATAATTGTGCAGCCCGCTGATGGAAAGCGCATCCGGATCCAGAGCGACAACCCCCAATTTATCCGGCGTCAGATTTGTCTTCCAAATGCCGCTAATTGTTTGGCTACCGCTAATTTGCTTACCGTCGCGCAGGTTGGATTCATCTACCTGAGACAGCTTCCACACCTTCTCCTGCGCATCAAATTTGGCCGCCGCGGCGTAACGCACTGACTCCAGCCGGCGCGCTTTATTAAAGCTATAAATGCTAATGCCAGATAGCTCATTATTCTTCTTCACGCGCTCGATGTAGACATAATTGGTGCCGTCCTTCGCCCACATGCCCTGCTGGGTGGAAAGCAGGGACCCACCGTACATCATCTGTGCGCGATAATTGCGCGCCATTTGTTCGCCCTGCGGCGCCACCCATTCACCGATAGCCATAGTGAACAAAACCAGTGGAATAGCCGTTTTCATCACGGATGCGGCCACCTGCATGCGCGTAAAGCCAGACGCCTGCATCACCACCAGCTCACTGCGCTGCGCCAGCATGCCTAAACCGAGCAGCGCGCCTAGCAGCGCAGCCATTGGGAAAAAGATCTGAATATCTTTCGGCACGCTCAGCAGCGTATACATACCTGCCCCCAGCGCCGTATAACCGCCCTGACCTGCTTTTTTTAACTGATCGACAAATTTTATAATGCCGGACAGCGATACCAGCATGAATAATGTCATCATGATGGTATTAAAGATGGTTTTCCCGATATAACGATCGAGTACGCCAAATCCAAACATTACGCTGCTCCTTTTAAAAAGCGCGCGCGAAATCTGCGCATTGGCACCGTATCCCACACATTCAACAACACAGCCAGCGCAAGGTAGGAAAGGTTAACTACCCACATCCATATCATGGGATCGAGTTTTCCTTTCCCACCGTTGGATTTAAGCGACGTTTGCAGTAAGAAGAAAATAAGGTATAGCAGCATCGCGGGCAGCATCGATAAAACGCGCCCCTGGCGCGGATTCACTACGCTCAGCGGCACTACCATCAGCGCCATCATCACCACAGCAAAAACCAGCGTAATTCGCCAGGTTAATTCTGCGCGCGCCTTATCGTTATCCGTACGCCAAAGCGTATACATATCCATTTGATCGGTATCATCAGGATCCAGCGTCACAGCCTGATGGCCGACAATAGCCTGGTAATCCTGAAAATCAGTAATGCGAAAGTCACGCAGCATCGCCGTGCCTTCAAAGCGCGTGCCTTTATTGAGCGTTACCACCTGAGAACCATCTTTGCGCAGTGAAAGTTCACCGGAATCAGCCACCACGACGGACGGCCGGGCATTACCTTTAGGGCGAAGCTGCGCCATGAACACATCGTGGAAACGGCTCCCTGAGACGCTTTCAATGAACAAAACGGCGCTGCCGTTTTTCGTTTGCTGAAACTGCCCTTGCGCCAGCGTTGCCATGCCGGGATTCGCTTTCGCCTCTGCCAGTACTTCATCCTGATGACGGGAAGACCAGGGGCCAGCCCACATGACGTTGACCGCGGCAAGAATGCCGGTAAAAAGCGCCAGAATCATCGCCGCTTTTACCAGTACAATGCGGCTAAGCCCGCACGCGTGCATAACGGTAATTTCACTCTCGGTATAGAGCTTACCGAACGTCATCAATAACCCTAAAAAAAGGCTGAGCGGTAAAATAAGCTGAGCCATTTCGGGTACGCCAAGGCCCAGCAGTGAAAGGACCAGGTTGGTAGGGATTTCGCCGTCAACGGCAGCGCCTAATATCCTGACAAGTTTCTGACAAAAAAAGATCAGCAACAGGATAAAAAGGATAGACAGTTGGCTTTTGAGCGTCTCCCGGACAAGATATCTTATGATTATCACACTAAATACGCCTGTGAAAACGAGTCTTTTTGCAGGAAAATTACTTGTTTCATCGCTTATACGTCATTTATTCTCATGGGTCGTCGAAAACCTCGCTAAGATATCTATACTTAGCCGTTTCGCCCCGTACAGTTCTGACGTGCCGAAACCGTTATAACATTCGTCAAGATTAACACGAAGTCATCACAACAGCGGACAAATGCGTCACGTAAGTCGACAATTCTATACTGCGGCCTCCGCTGTTGTCTTTAAGATTCAGGAGAGTAGTGCATGGAGTTCAGTGTAAAGAGCGGTAGCCCCGAGAAACAGCGGAGCGCCTGCGTCGTTGTCGGCGTTTTTGAACCGCGTCGCCTGTCCCCGGTAGCCGAACAGCTCGACAAAATCAGCGACGGCTATATCAGCGCTCTTCTGCGCCGTGGGGAGCTGGAAGGAAAAGTGGGTCAGACCCTGCTACTCCATCACGTGCCCAATGTCCTGTCAGAGCGCATTCTCCTGATTGGCTGCGGCAAAGAGCGCGAACTCGACGAACGCCAGTATAAACACGTTATTCAAAAAACGATCAACACCCTAAACGACACCGGCTCAATGGAAGCAGTCTGTTTTTTGACAGAACTGCATGTTAAGGGACGCAATACCTACTGGAAAGTGCGGCAGGCCGTTGAAACAGCAAAGGAGTCCCTTTATTGCTTCGATCAGCTTAAAACGATTAAAAGCGAACCGCGCCGTCCGCTGCGTAAAATGGTGTTTAATGTCCCTACCCGCCGCGAACTAACCAGCGGCGAACGCGCCATTCAGCACGGGCTGGCGATTTCTTCAGGCATTCGGGCTGCCAAAGATCTTAGCAATATGCCGCCGAATATTTGTAATGCCGCCTATCTCGCCTCGCAGGCACGCCAGCTTGCTGATGCATTTAGCCAGAATGTTGCTACCCGCGTGATTGGCGAGCAACAAATGAAAGAGCTGGGTATGCATGCCTACCTCGCCGTAGGCCAGGGCTCACAAAATGAATCGCTTATGTCCGTGATTGAATATCGCGGCAGTAATGACCCCGATGCGCGCCCAATCGTGCTGGTAGGCAAGGGGTTAACGTTCGATGCCGGCGGTATTTCACTAAAACCCGCGGAAGGCATGGATGAAATGAAATACGATATGTGCGGTGCCGCCGCCGTCTACGGGGTAATGCGTATGGTGGCAGAACTTCAACTGCCGCTTAATGTTACCGGCATCCTGGCGGGCTGCGAAAATATGCCCGGCGGGCGCGCTTATCGCCCCGGCGATGTATTGACCACAATGTCCGGTCAAACGGTCGAGGTGCTGAATACCGATGCGGAAGGCCGCCTGGTTTTATGCGACGTGTTAACCTACGCCGAGCGTTTCGAGCCTGAAGTGGTTATTGATATCGCAACGTTAACCGGAGCCTGTGTTATTGCGCTTGGCCACCATATTACCGGTTTGATGGCCAACCATAATCCGCTGGCCCACGAATTAATTAGCGCCTCTGAACAGGCGGGCGATCGCGCCTGGCGGCTTCCGTTAGGCGATGAATATCAGGAACAACTGGAATCAAACTTCGCAGATATGGCGAATATTGGCGGCCGCCCCGGCGGCGCGATTACCGCCGGCTGCTTCCTGGCACGCTTTACGCGCAAATATAACTGGGCGCACCTGGATATCGCGGGCACGGCCTGGCGTTCCGGCAAGGCAAAAGGCGCAACGGGCCGACCAGTGGCTCTGTTATCTCAGTTTTTACTGAACCGCGCAGGTTTCACGCACGAAGAATAAGTCGTTCTTGACTAGCGGCGGGATGTCTTTCAATTCCGTCGCTGCCGCTCACCTCGACCAATATAAACATACGCCCCCTAATTTTTATTACATAAAAAACCAATCTCGATACTCGCGTTATAAAACAACCCCCTCTCTACGCATATATCCCTTTTCACGCCGTCATTTGCATAGCCCCCGTCTCAAAATCCACCCATTGTAGAAAACGCGTTATCCCCTTTTCCTCCTGAATAACCACATACTCCAGAATGCTAATCAGGCCCAGGCTTATCCAGCGCCATAATGCCCATTATGGGATGAAGAAATCGTCATAACACACCCTTGGTTAACCATCTGGTAAAAGCTTTTATTGAAGCAGCCATATTAAAAATCTCTTCCTCTCCTAAGTTTCGAAACAATATCTGTTGACCATCTATATCTTAAGATATAGCATGCAATGCATCGTAAGACAGCATCTTAAGATATAAAAAATGAACTACCCTATAAGGAAAACGTTATGTACAACTCAAAACGTAAACGTCACTCTCATCATCATTGCCACCATCATGACCACCATGACAGAGATGCGCATTGCCGGTACTTTATGAAGCAAATGCGGGAGCGATACGACGACAATATGCATACTCTTTTGTGTGAAGAAGACGCTCATTTCGCTTTCCATCATCACGGGATGATGGATCAGTATAACGGCGATATGCGCCATTCACCCTGTGATGAAAACGATCGTCACGCATTCCATCACCCTGCGATGATGCATATGCCAGGCCATCGTAATCGAGGAGTTCACGCAATGATGCGCATGATAGGCCGTCGTGGCCGTGGAATGTTTGGCAATTCACAGAGTGAAGACGGATTCTCCGGGCATCGGGGGCGACCGCCTTTTCTGCGCGGACGTAAATTCAGCGCAGACGAGCTTCAGTTACTGCTACTCGATCTGCTTAAAGAAAATGACAGCTACGGCTATGAGCTAATTAAACGGCTGGAAGAAAAAAGCGGCGGTTTTTATAAGCCCAGCCCGGGCGTGATTTATCCGGCGCTGACATGGCTTGAAGATGTCGGCTACGTTACCGTACAACCAGAAGGCTCTCGTAAACGCTATGCGCTGGCGCCAGAAGGTGCGGCCCATCTCACGGCCAATCGGTCATTTGTCGACGCCCTGATCGAACGCCTGGAAAAATTCGCCCGCCAAATGGACTCCGTGGCGCAGGCTATGCGAGAAGAGCGTCAGCCGTTTACGCCAGAACTCATGGAAGCCGTTCATGCACTGCGCGCGCAAATTCATGAACATCACCACAGTAATGAAGATGTCCAGCGCCGGGTCGCTGCGATTTTGCAGGATACTCTGGCACAGCTCAAAAACATCGACGCCTGACGCCGCCCACTCCCCGCGATAACTCCCCCGAAGCGCCGCACATCTGGTATTATCTTTTTTTCACGGTATGCGGCCTTTATACCCGCCGGCGCATTGCGTCAGGCGGGAAATCAGCGCCGTTATACCATAGCCTTGTTAGACATCAGCGCACATCATCATGAAAAATGCCACGTTCTACCTTCTGGATAGCAGCGAGCAGTCGTCCGGCCTGAATGCCGTTGAACAACTGGTCTGTGAACTGGCCGCCGAACGCTGGCGTGCAGGTAAGCGCATACTTATTGCCTGCGAGGACGAACCGCAGGCGATCCGCCTGGACGAAGCGCTGTGGGAACGCGATCCGCACAGCTTTGTCCCGCATAACCTGGCCGGTGAAGGTCCACGCGGCGGGGCGCCGGTTGAACTGGCGTGGCCGCAGAAACGCAATAGCGCACCGCGCGATCTGCTAATCAGTTTATTGCCGGATTTTGCAGACTTTGCCACCGCTTTCTATGAAGTGATAGACTTTGTACCTAACGACGAATCCCTGAAACCGCTGGCCCGAGAACGCTATAAAGCCTATCGCATCGCCGGTTTTCATCTGACTACGGCCACCTGGGCGGCCCCGGAATGACAGCAGAAATGGAAAAGACATATAACCCGCAAGATATTGAACAGCCGCTCTATGAGCACTGGGAACAGCAAGGCTACTTTAAACCCAACGGCGATAAGAGTCAGGAAAGCTTCTGCATCATGATCCCGCCGCCTAATGTCACCGGCAGCCTGCATATGGGGCACGCCTTCCAGCAAACTATCATGGATACCATGATTCGCTATCAGCGCATGCAGGGGAAAAATACCCTGTGGCAGGTCGGTACAGACCACGCCGGCATCGCAACACAAATGGTAGTAGAGCGGAAAATCGCCGCTGAAGAAGGCAAAACACGGCATGATTATGGCCGCGAAGCGTTCATTGATAAAATCTGGCAGTGGAAAACCGAATCTGGTGGCACCATTACTCGCCAAATGCGCCGTCTGGGTAACTCTGTCGACTGGGAACGCGAGCGTTTCACGATGGATGACGGCCTTTCTAATGCCGTTAAAGAAGTATTCGTTCGGCTATTTAAAGAAGACCTAATCTATCGCGGCAAACGCCTGGTAAACTGGGATCCTAAGCTGCGCACCGCCATCTCCGATTTGGAAGTGGAAAACCGCGAATCTAAAGGCTCCATGTGGCACCTGCGCTATCCTCTGGCCGACGGCGCAAAAACCGCCGACGGTAAAGACTATTTGATAGTTGCGACCACTCGCCCGGAAACGGTTCTTGGTGATACCGGCGTGGCCGTCAACCCAGAGGATCCGCGCTATAAAGACCTGATCGGCAAATTTGTTATACTGCCCCTCGTTAATCGCCGCATTCCGATCGTTGGCGATGAGCACGCCGATATGGAAAAAGGCACTGGCTGCGTAAAAATTACGCCTGCCCATGACTTTAACGACTATGAAGTCGGTAAACGTCATAAGTTGCCGATGATCAATATCTTGACCTTTGACGGCGATATCCGCACGGCGGCGGAAGTCTTCGACACTAACGGGGAAGAATCCACCGTTTATAGCAGCGATATTCCGGATGAATTCCAGAAGCTGGAGCGCTTTGCCGCACGCAAAGCCATTGTTGCAAAATTCGACGAATTAGGTCTGCTGGATCAAATCAAACCCCACGACCTGACCGTGCCCTATGGCGATCGCGGCGGCGTGGTAATTGAACCGATGCTGACCGATCAGTGGTACGTGCGCGCCGCCGTACTGGCGAAACCGGCCGTTGAAGCAGTGGAAAACGGCGACATTCAGTTCGTACCTAAACAGTATGAGAACATGTATTTCTCCTGGATGCGCGATATTCAGGACTGGTGTATTTCGCGCCAGCTTTGGTGGGGCCACCGCATACCGGCGTGGTATGACAGCGAAGGCAATGTTTACGTTGGGCGCAGCGAAGCAGAAGTTCGTCAGGAAAATCAGTTGAGCGCCGATGTAGCTCTGCGCCAGGACGAAGACGTGCTGGATACCTGGTTCTCCTCCGGGCTGTGGACCTTCTCCACGCTCGGCTGGCCGGAAGATACCGAAGCGCTGCGTCAGTTCCACCCGAGCAGCGTCATCGTGTCCGGTTTCGATATTATCTTCTTCTGGATAGCCCGCATGATCATGCTGACCATGCATTTCATCAAAGATGAAAACGGCAAACCACAGGTGCCTTTCCATACTGTCTATATGACCGGGCTTATCCGCGACGACGAAGGGCAGAAGATGTCCAAGTCCAAGGGCAACGTTATCGATCCGCTGGATATGGTGGACGGTATCGAGCTGGAAGCCCTGATGGAAAAACGTACGGGTAATATGATGCAGCCGCAGCTGGCAGAGAAAATTCGCAAGCGCACGGAGAAACAGTTCCCGAACGGTATTGAACCGCACGGTACCGATGCGCTGCGCTTCACGCTGGCTGCGCTAGCTTCAACCGGCCGCGATATTAACTGGGATATGAAGCGCCTGGAAGGCTATCGTAACTTTTGTAATAAATTGTGGAACGCCAGCCGCTTTGTGCTGATGAATACCGAAAATCAGGACTGTGGCTTCAACGGTGGCGATATGACGCTGTCGCTGGCGGATCGCTGGATCCGCGCTGAGTTTAACCGCACCGTTAAAGCCTACCGCGAGGCGCTGGATAACTATCGCTTCGATATTGCTGCCAATATTCTGTATGAGTTTACCTGGAATCAGTTCTGTGACTGGTATCTGGAGCTGACTAAACCGGTAATGAATGGCGGAAGTGAATCCGAGCTGCGCGGTACGCGCAATACGCTGGTTAATGTTCTGGAAGGCCTGCTGCGCCTGGCCCATCCTATTATTCCGTTTATTACGGAAACCATCTGGCAGCGCGTAAAAGTACTGAAAGGCATTACGGCAGATACCATCATGCTGCAGCCGTTCCCGGAATATGACGCCACGCTGACTGACGATGCCGCCGTTTCCGATACCGAATGGCTCAAGCAGGCCATCATTGCCGTGCGCAATATTCGTGCGGAAATGAATATCGCGCCGGGCAAACCGCTGGAGTTATTACTGCGCGGCTGCAGCAGCGACGCCGCTCGCCGGGTTAATGAAAATACCAGCTTCCTGCAAACGCTGGCGCGCCTGGAAAGCATTAGGTTACTGCCTGCCGATGATAAAGGCCCCGTTTCCGTGACGAAAATTATCGACGGCGCCGAACTGCTGATCCCGATGGCGGACCTGATTGATAAAGAAACAGAACTGGCCAGGCTGGCAAAAGAAGTCGTCAAGATTGAGACGGAAATAAGCCGCATCGAAGGCAAGCTATCTAATGAAGGCTTTGTCGCCCGTGCGCCACAAGCCGTTATTGCCAAAGAGCGCGAGAAACTTAACGGCTACATAGAAGCAAAAGCGAAACTACTCGAGCAGCAGGCGATCATCGCCGCGCTTTAATGCATCATCCTCCGGGGAACGGGCGAAGTATTTACCCGTTCCCTTTTGCAAGGCCGCATGTAACGAAAAGGGCGCAATAGCGCCCTTTCTCTTTCGCTGCCTTAACGATAGCAGAGTCATTAAGATCTTTAACGAAAACGGTAGTTTTAACAATATCATTCACCTTCAGTCCAGAGACCTCGATTTTCACCGCCAGAGTATTTCTCTCTGGAAAGCCACTTTCCCACTCAGTTCATATCTTGCACCTGCACGTCGCGGGTGTTATTAGTTGCGTTACTGACACACTAACCCTCACACCAAATCGTATGACGCTTTCCGTTGATCTCTCCACTCAATTACACATGCGTCGGCTGCGCGCCGATGATAATGCCGCTATCGCGCGGGTTATCCGCAATGTCTCCGCAGAGTTTGGGCTTACCGCCGATAAAGGCTACACCGTCGCCGACCCTAATCTCGATATTTTGTATACACAGTACCAGCGCCCGCGCCACGCTTACTGGGTGATAGAACAGCACCAGCAGGTTATCGGCGGCGGCGGTATTGCGCCACTGGCGGGTGGTAAAGACGATATTTGCGAACTGCAGAAAATGTACTTTTTACCGCAGGCGCGCGGTATGGGGCTGGCAAAAAAGCTGGCGTTAACGGCGCTGGATTATGCCCGTGAACAAGGGTTTACGCGCTGCTACCTGGAGACTACCGCCGCGCTGGTTCAGGCTATCGCGCTCTATCAGCGATTAGGATTCGACTTTATAGATACACCGTTAGGGCAAACGGGGCATACGGACTGTGAGGTGAGAATGCTGAAAACGCTGTGACGGGCTTTCTGGCACTCTTGAGCACTCGCAATCCGCATCGCTCTTTGATGATGTAATCCCGCGTTCTGCAGATTAAACATCGTGAGATGTGACCGAGATACACAGAAACGCTGGCTCGCAAAAATGGCATGAATTTACAGTACGAAAGCGCCCTGGACGGTATGAAAAATAAAGGCAGTATCCGCAACGGGAAGCTCAGCGGCTTCGGCAAAGCGGTGCCAAGATGTTTTTCAATCATTTAGCGCCAGGCAGAATGCTCTTCCAGGGCGAGCGGACAGACTGTGCTAGCGGTGAATGGCCGGACAGCGATAAAACGCACGGCGCCGCTCCCCCGTTTATCTTTTCCTGCTACGCCCTGTGCATGCCCCAACCGCGGTGGAGCGGGGCTATTCGCCAGACGGGGATATCTTTAAGGCGCCTTTGACTGCGAATGCCCCATCGCCACTAATGTTCGAATTATCCCCGCAGCCCGTTCCTGTGGCAGCTTCAGCACCTGCTGCCACATAACCTGCGTCATGTCACATACCTGCGCCTCTTTACCCTTTGCTTCCTGCGGCGCCGTTATTAGCGTTAGCGCATTACCGTAGCGTTGTTCCAGCGCCTCCATAATCGGCTGCAAATCACGATATGCCCGCGCCTGTTCATTCAATGCGGGCGTGTGTTGCCCGGGGCCGTATGACGCGCGCAGCATTTCAGCATCTGCCGCCATTCGACGCTGAGACACTGCCTCAGGCAGCGCTTTAGGGTTAAACCCTCCTTTTACCGCAGGAAACAAAAAGCGAAAGCAGGCGTCTGCTCCCAACTTTTCAATCTGCGCCGTCTGCTCCAGGCTGGCCTGCATGAAGCGCACTACATTGATATCCGGCGCCCTTTGCAAACGCTCCGTCAATAGTCCCTGAATGGTCGGCTGTA
This sequence comes from uncultured Enterobacteriaceae bacterium, assembly GCA_945271245.1. Lineage (GTDB taxonomy): Bacteria > Pseudomonadota > Gammaproteobacteria > Enterobacterales > Enterobacteriaceae > Apirhabdus > Apirhabdus apintestini. The sequence goes on from CALYPF010000024.1 coordinate 21,521, forward strand.
GCGTTTCTATCACCGCTCGCTGAGATTTCCCCTGCTTGCCCAGTGCCAGCGCCTGCTGGCGTAAGGCGGCAAAAATAGCCGGTTCCTTTTCTCTAATCGCCTGTAATAGCGGCGCTTTCGATACCAGAACGTCAAACGGCGCCTCTTGATGCTGCGGATCGCCGCCCTCACTGATGGGCAGGAAACGAGAAACATTTAACAGCGGCCACACCACCACGGCCAGTGCAATAAAACATGGCGCCAGCCACTTTCCCGCCTGATGGCCTTTACGCCATATCCAGAATGCCAGTAGCAATACGGCGACGCAGTAGATACTTAACAGACCGTTCATTACATTCCCTATGGTGTGGATATCGCGTACAACGCGCCTGAATTCAATATTACCGCCGTGCGCACCGGCAACTTATGTCGGAATGCCGCTATGAAAACGAAAAAGGGGATCCGGCGTTGAAATAAGCCGGGCTTCAGCGGCCCCAATCATACTTATGCGTTCGTCCACTTGCTGTGGCGAAATCAACCGCGCCAGCGCCAGATAATCCTGATAATGGCGCGCTTCCGATCGCAATAACGATAAATAAAACGCTTCAAGCTGTGCATCAAGATAGGGTGCCAGCGCGGCAAAGCGCTCGCAAGAACGCGCTTCGATATAGGCTCCGCAAATCAGTTTATCTACCAGCGCCGCCGGCTCCCAGGTGCGTAATTGCGTTAATAAACCGCGCGCATAGCGACTGGCGGTAATTTTGATATACGGGATATCGCGGGCGAGCATGATTTCTCTAACCTGCCAGAAATGGTGCAACTCTTCTTTAATCAGTGGCACCATTTTATCGATAAGCGCCTGTTCCCACAGGGCTTTCGTGCGCGGCATCGCGCTTTTAGATATCTGTTTGTGGAGCGCCGCGAAGTCTGGTTCGGGACCGGATCGAAAGGTAAAATCTTCATACGGCTTCAGGCCATCTAATAGCGCCTGAGCGCTTCGTTCATCCGCCACGTATTTGCGGATCAGTAACATTGCCGTCTGGGCAGCTTTTAACTCACATACCATGTGATCCGTTAGCAATAGCGCAAGATTTTCTGGTCGACGCGCCTCATCAATCCACGTCTGCGGCGTGGCGCAGTGTAAAAACTGGCGCGCAGGCGCAAGTAGCTGTTGATAATTCATTGATGGCAATCCTTGCAGGGCAGCGGTTCACACCGCCGCCGCTTGATACTATTCGCGTAACTTAATGACGAACGCCGTTATCGTCTTCGTCGATATCATCCTCGTTTTCTTCATCGCCATCTTCATCGTCCCCTTCAAAGTAGGTGCCCCAGCCGTCATACTCCACGCCAAATTTCTCAGCGAGAGTCATAAGCTGCTCAACCTGTGCGTCAATCAGTTCCGCATTCAGCGCACATTCGCTCAGCGCATCACAGCAGATAACGACGTCACCCTCTTCCACTTCCAGTTCTTCAGGCTCCGTTACTTCATAACCTAGCTTGAAGACTTCAACGGCCACCTTTTCCAGTGACTCAAAATCATCGGCAGAAAGATGATGCTCAATTGTATAGAGCGCGTCAGGATCGCTGCCGTCTTCGAGTAGTTCTTCGATAATCAGGCGCGTTTCTTCACGCTGTTCTTCCAGTAATTCAGGGTTCGCCATGATGCATTCCTCAGTGTGTGGCAGTTATCTTCATTTTCACACAGCGCCGGAATTGCCTCCACTCCCGCAGAAAAAGATTTTCCGCCTTGAAAATGAATAATTAGGCGTATAAATCGAATTTTAATTCATTCAACTTTACTGCGAGAGAGAGAAGATGGCGCTCTATCAAAGGCACTTCCTGAGACTGCTCGATTCCACATCAGATCAACTGCATACAATGCTGGGCCTGGCGGCCAATTTAAAACAGGAAAAAAATCCGGCGCGGAAACTCAGCGTCTGCGCGGAAAGAATATCGCCCTGATTTTCGAGAAAGACTCGACTCGCACCCGCTGCGCCTTCGAGGTCGCCGCAGCAGACCAGGGAGCTAGCGTCACCTGGATAGGGCCATCTGGCAGTCAAATTGGCCATAAAGAATCGATTAAAGATACCGCACGCGTTTTGGGCCGGATGTACGACGGTATTCAGTATCGGGGCTATAGCCAGACCATCGTTGAAACCCTCGCACGCTATGCGGGTGTGCCGGTGTGGAACGGCCTGACAAATGAATTTCATCCTACGCAGCTTTTAGCCGATCTGCTCACCATGCAGGAACACTTACCGGATAAACCGCTGCACAGCATGACGCTGGCGTATGTGGGCGATGCACGCAACAATATGGGCAACTCTATGCTTGAGGCCGCAGCGCTCGCTGGGCTGGATTTACGTCTGGTCGCGCCAAAAGCCTGCTGGCCGGAAGCAGCGCTGGTCGAACAGTGCCGGGAAATCGGCGCGCGCCGCGGCGCTAAAATCACGCTGACGGAAGATATCAGCGAGGGCGTAAAAGGCGCAGACTTTTTGTATACGGACGTGTGGGTATCGATGGGCGAAGCGAAAACCGTTTGGGCCGAGCGCATCGCATTATTGCGTCCTTATCAGGTCAATAAGGCCATGCTCACGTTAACGGGAAACCCAGAGGTAAAATTCCTGCACTGCCTGCCTGCTTTTCATGATGCTGAAACTACACTGGGCCAACAAATCGCCGACGAGTATCACTTTCCTGACGGCATAGAAGTCACTAATGAGGTTTTCGAATCGCCCCAGAGTATTGTGTTCGATCAGGCGGAAAATCGAATGCACACTATTAAAGCCGTTATGGTCGCGACGCTTACGCCGCTATAAGTGAAACAACAAAGCGAAATTCCTCGCCGCGCGCAGTACTCTGTTTTCTCGTAAGCCCGATTATAGCGCTAAAATTAGACAATAATCTCTTGTAACCACCCCGGGCATCCGTATAATGCCGAACGTTTTGCCGGGAGGAATCATGTTAGGTAACCACGAAACATGCAGTGTCTGTATTGGCCCGCATCGCAGCGGCAAGCGCTCTTTTTTCTCCCGTTATGCATCCCCCCTTTTTTTAGAAAGCCCCTCAATGAGGGGCTTTTTTTTGCCTCTCACTTTCCAACCGCCCGAAACAGGAGAACGCAATGGCTAACCCCCTTTATCGGCAACATATGATTTCGATAAACGATCTCGATCGCAGCACGCTCGAACTGGTGTTAAAGACGGCCACGATGCTAAAAGCCAACCCGCGCCCGGAGTTGCTCAAACACAAAGTCATCGCCAGCTGCTTTTTTGAGGCATCGACCCGCACCCGCCTTTCTTTTGAAACGGCAATCCATCGTCTGGGAGCAGCCGTCGTGGGATTTTCTGACAGTAGTAATACATCTCTTGGGAAAAAGGGGGAGACACTGGCGGATACCATGTCGGTTATCGGTACTTATGTTGACGCCATCGTGATGCGCCATCCTCAGGAAGGCGCCGCCCGGCTGGCCGCAGAGTTTTCCGGCGGCATCCCGGTTATTAATGCCGGCGATGGCGCCAATCAGCATCCTACCCAGACGCTGCTTGACCTATTTACTATTTATGAAACGCAAGGCCGCCTGGAAAACCTGAATATTGCCGTAGTCGGCGATTTAAAATATGGGCGAACCGTGCACTCACTGGTTCAGGCGCTGGCGAAATTCCCCGGGAATCGCTTCTGGTTTATCGCCCCGGATGCGCTGGCTATGCCGTCCTATATTCTGGATATGCTGGATGAGAAAGGCATAGCCTGGAGCCTGCATAACAATATTGAGTCCGTTCTCCCCGAGCTGGATATTTTATACATGACCCGGGTACAGAAAGAGCGCCTCGATCCCTCGGAGTACGCCAGCGTGAAGGCGCAATTCATTTTACGTGCGGCAAACTTAACCGGCGCCCGCCACAATATGAAGATTCTGCACCCTCTGCCCCGCATCGATGAAATCACCACCGATGTCGATGCCACGCCGCATGCCTGGTACTTTCAACAGGCAGGAAACGGTATCTATGCGCGCCAGGCGCTGCTGGCCCTTATTCTTACGCCGGAGTCGGCGCTACAGGAAGGAGCGGTCCAATGACACATGAAACGAAACTCCAGGTAGAAGCAATTAAGCGCGGTACCGTCATCGATCATATTCCCGCTCATACGGGTTTCACGCTACTGACGCGCTTTCGCCTTACTGAAACTCAAAACCGCATTACGATAGGCCTTAACTTGCCCTCTGCAGAGCTGGGGCGTAAAGATCTCATAAAACTCGAAAATACGTTTTTAACCGAACCCCAAGTGAATCAACTGGCACTTTATGCGCCACAGGCGACGGTTAATCACATTGATAATTATGAAGTTGTCGCGAAAAGCCGCCCTGCGTTGCCCGAGCGTATTGACGGCGTACTTACGTGCCCAAATGGAAATTGTATTAGCCGCAATGAGCCCGTTGCATCCAGTTTTAATATCAGAATGCGATCGGACACGGTTGTGCTGAAGTGCAAATACTGCGAAAAAGAGTTTGCACATCATGTGGTTCTTGCCGGCTAAGCCGCTGGCAATGCAACAGAGCCGCCTTATAATGGCAAATAACATCTATCGCTATTAATTAAACTTCAGGAGAAATTATGTCTCGCGAAATCAAAACGGAACGCGCCCCTGCCGCCATTGGCCCTTATGTCCAGGGCGTCGATCTTGGCAATATCGTGATGACCTCAGGCCAAATCCCTGTATGCCCAAAAACAGGTAGCGTCGCAGAAGACGTCACCGCTCAGGCGCGCCAGTCGCTGGAAAATGTAAAAGCCGTAATTGAAGCCTCCGGCCTGAAGGTGAGTGATATTGTTAAAACCACCGTTTTTGTGAAAGATCTTAATGACTTCGCAGCCGTTAACGCGACGTATGAAGCCTTCTTCACTGAGCATCAGGCCGCATTCCCTGCACGCTCGTGCGTTGAAGTCGCACGCCTGCCAAAAGATGTCAAAATCGAAATAGAAGCTATTGCTGTACGCCGCTAGCGACCTCGCCGCGGCTATGTCGCCGCGGCGCATTGCGCAACGCCTGCGCGTTAGCGAGCGCTGGCGCGCAGCAATTTTTCCAGCGGATACACTGCGGTAATGACAACTTCATCCCGCACGAGTGCGGCGTCATCCAGTTTTTTCTGCCAGTTTTGGCGCTCTGTGTCGCTTAGCTTCCCTTGCTTCGCCACTAGCTCGGTAAGACGAATACCTAATTCCGCCAGCCACTCCACGTCTTCAGCTACCGGTCTTAACGCTTTAAGACGATAATTGCCATCAATTATCGACAGCACATCTTCCGTATTTCGCTGCCAGCGACGAAACAGATGGTGTAATTCAGCGGCGTTTTGCCCCTCTTTTGGAGAGGCTATTAGCGCATCAACCCATTTATCCATCTGACGTACCGTGAGGCTTTCCGCCGGCAGCACATCGGCCAGACGGTTAAGCGGTTCGAACTGATGATAATTGCCGGCGCGGTATTTTAAGTGCTGGCGCGTGTAATATTGCGCAGGCTCCAGCGCCTGAGAGAATATTTGCAGCGGCAACACCTCACTGCTTCCCGCCAGGCGCATCATTTGCCCCAGGCTCTGCATATGCTGCTGCAAGCCAACGGAATAGGTAGACCAAGCGTCTACGCTGTCCAGCCGCTGATACATATTGTCGACATCATTGACATCCTGAGCTGACCATAGCCGCTCGGCAACGGCAAACATGCGCGGCCACAGTTTAATATCCATCAGCGGCGCCACTACATTTTCCGACCACAGCGCCGCTTCCCCTCCCAGTATCTGGCGTTCACTGTTTTTACCCGGCTCCGCTACTTTTAGCGCTGCCGGCACTTTCGACAACTTTTTGCCGCTAACGGGATAACGCGTATTGCCTACTAAAAAGTAACCGCTTAATTCGCTGCTTTTCACAGAGACGACCGGTCGGGTGTCGCCCATCCAGGTATCTACGCTAAATGTCACCTGCCGGCTATCCAACCAGCGAATATCTCGCACAGCGCGGCGCGGTTTCCCCTGAAAATCAATAAACCCGCGCCATTGGCCGTTACGCCCGGCAATCAGCGTAAAGCTTCCCTCAATCGGGTCGCCCTTGAGCCTCGGCATAGTAAAATGCCAACTTTGCGCGCTTTCCGCTTTCCCGGGCGGGGATGTGTCCGGCTGAGTTGTAGGTAAAACCTCATTCCGATAGTGGTACGCCGTTGATTGCGGTTGATCCACATAGAACCCAGCGGAAAGAATTCCCTGATAGCCAGCCCCCACTATTTTTCCCAGAGTATCCTGCCCTTGCCATGACTGTATGAGGATGGTTTTCGGTAATGACGGATTGAGTATTTCATCCCACCCCATCATCCGACGCTGATGCTTTTCCAGCACTTTTTCCAGACGCTGATTAAACCAGGCCTGTAACGCTTTACCGTTTTTGAGTTTATGCTGGTGCATAAATGCCTGAATGTTCGGGTTAGTGTCCCACTGCGTAGTATCCACTTCATCACCGCCGATATGGATCCACGGATCGGGAAAAATAGAAGTGACCTCTTCAATCAACACATTGACGAACTCCCAGGTCACCTGACGCGTAGGATCAAGTACGGGTTTCAGTACGCCCCATTCGCGTGCCATTGAATAAGGCCCTGGCGCGCTCATAATTTCGGGATAGGCCACGGCTATCGCCGAGGCGTGGCCGGGCATATCGATTTCTGGCACAACGCGAATACCGCGCTGGGCCGCGTAGCGGACAACCTCGCGCATTTGCGCCTGGGTATAAAACTGCTCATCGCTCGCCGCGTGCTGAAGGCGAGGATAATGTGTCGAAGCGAAACGCCATCCCTGATCGTCAGTCAGATGCCAGTGAAGGACATTGAGCTTTGCCGCCGCCATCCCATCAATCTGGCGTAAGATATCATCAACCGGAATAAAATGGCGTGCAGAATCAAGGAGTAACCCGCGCCATGAAAACCGAGGCGCATCTTCGATAGAGACAAAAGGTATCGCTACCTGCTGCGCATCGGCCCGGATCAGTTGCAACAGCGTTTCCATACCGCGTATAGCGCCGAAGCGGGTTTTCGCCTGTAACTTTACGCCTTCTGCCGTAACGCTAAGACGGTAGCTCTCATCGCTGTCAGGCTGCGGTAACGCATCCACTTTTTGTTCAATAATGATGTTTATTGTGGGCCGCTGCGGCTCATCCGACTGCGGTTTTAATACCCATCCCGTTTGCCTGGCGATACGCTCACGCCACAAATCAAGCGTATCGGGCATTCTGTCGCCCTGCACCCTGATTGAGATTTCATTGCTAAGCGGCAGATATCCTTCACCGGAGAGGCGCTCAACGCGCTGCGGCCATGGCATTAACGGTAAATCTCCGGCGGGCGCGGCCTGAACTGACAGGCTGACGATTAGCCCTGCCCCCAGAACGATACAGCGCGCTGTTTTTCTCATTCCAATTTCCTTCTGTAAAACGGCAAGCGGAGATAAAAGCTCCCTTGGTTAACATGAGAAAAAAAACAGAGCAAGTGTAAACGCACATCCTGCACCGAATCTGGCGGTCTATCCTTAAGGGCGCGATAGCGATCACACGTTAGCGCATTCTATTACCGGCAGCGCCAGCGCACTAAGTTGCTGTAAACGCGCCATCCACTGAGCAATTCCTCCAGATAATTTTTCATCGGTCAAATGATTGGCCCCCTGGATAAGCGAAGGGTGTTGCCACACCATGCCAGTCAGGTTCACCATCGCTTTAAACGGCAGGAAAAAATCCTCAATCGGCCAGTGGTTATATCCCGACGCCGAATAAGCCTGTTCATCTCCCCCTGTCGAGATCATCAACATAAAAGGTTTCCCGTGAAGCCGGTCTCCCGTGCTGCCGTAGGCAAAGCCGTGCTCCAGTACTTTGTCCTGCCATTCTTTAAGGATTGCAGGCGTGCTATACCACCAGAACGGAAATAGCATCACAACAATATCGTGTTCTGTCAGCAAACGTTGCTCACGTTTCACATCAATGGAGAAATCCGGATACTCACGCGCTAGTTCGTGAACGTGCACATTCTCTAGCCCCCGAAATGCTTCGATAGCGGCAGCGCTAATGTGGGAATGCGCAAGGTCCTGATGGCCAGATAACACCAGAATACGATTCATAAAAAACTCCATTATTGTCGATAAACTATGTGCTTATCATTCCACTTTCCAAGGCCAACCTGTAGTATCAGCATTGTTACATCTGTTTCAACTAAGAGTTAAAGCATGTTTACGACAACGGATTTCCACCGGCTGCTTCCTACATTTTTAGCTGCGGCAGACTGCCAAAATTTTTCCGCCGCGGCGCGCCAGCTTGGCATTACGCCCGCCGCCGTGAGTAAAAATGTGCGCCGGCTGGAACAACGCCTCAATATGGTGCTGTTTCGACGTAATACGCACTATGTCGTTCTGACCGAGGAGGGCATGCGCCTGCGCGATCAAATCGCGCCGCTCTGGCGGGCACTGGAACAGACGCTGGAAAATCCACACGATACGGTACCCACTGGCGTAGTTCGCGTGAGCGTAATCCCCGGTTTCGCTCGATATCGCCTTTTGCCTCTCCTTAATGAGTTCCAGCGCCGCTGGCCGCTGGTGCGTCTGGATTTGTCGCTGGAACCTCGCCCGGTAAACCTGCCAGGCGATCGTATCGATGTTGCCATTGGCATGCAGACCTCCAGCGGAAACCGTATTGTCATGCGTGAAATTCAGTCGACGCGTATGCTCATCGCCGCCTCGCCGGCCTATTTAGCGCAATATGGCGCTCCGCAAACGCCAGCCGATTTAGCGAAGCACCGCTGCCTGAGATTTCGTAACGCCGATACCGGGCGGCTCCAACCCTGGCTGAGCCGGGAAACGGAAGATGAACTACCCGAGCCCTGGCTTATCAGTAACCATCCTGACGCTCTACTCGACGCTGCGCTCAATGGCATGGGAATTGTGTGCTTATCCGACTGGTATCTGGAATCGTTGTTTCGCCAGGAGGCAATGACGCCCGTTTTGCAAAATTACTGGGCCGCCCCGCGAACAATGTGGGTGAAATACGCGGGGCATAAACTGGCACCGCGCACCCGCGTCTTTGTCGACTTTTTACTCGAAAATTTTAAAAAATAACCGGTCAGTTTTTTCAGTATTTTCTAATCTTTTTATTCAGCCCCCGTCGCTTAAGGCACACAGGATTTACTTTGTTCTGAATCAAAAAAACAGTAAACATCTTTGATGGCAATCACTATATGTAGACACTAGAATATATAAAAACCCAACATATTGTACTTATCAGCGTTGCTCTGCCGTATCGCGTTACTTACCCAGGAATGAGACGTAGATAACCTGCGTTAGCGTAAGTAAGTGACTAATTGCACTTAGTAAATGTACGAAGGCAGATTTGGCCCGCTGTAAATAATCTGTATTTAACGGAGAAATTATGACGCCGCACGTGATGAAACGGGACGGATGTAAAGTGTTTTTCGCTCCTGAGCGCATTAAAGAAGCGATACTTCGCGCCGCTAAAGCCGCAGGTATCGAGGATGCCGATTACTGTGCGACCGTCTCGGAAATCGTCAGCAGCCAAATGCAGGACAAGGAACAGGTAGATATCAACGATATCCAAATCGCCGTTGAAAACCAGCTTATGGCTGGCCCGTACAAAAACCTGGCGCGCGCTTATATTGAATATCGCCACGAAAGAGACCTTGCGCGCGAAAAACGCGGGCGTCTGAATCAGGAAATCCGCGGTCTGGTTGAGCAAACAAATGCCGCGTTACTCAATGAAAACGCCAATAAAGATAGTAAAGTGATTCCCACGCAGCGCGATCTGCTAGCCGGTATCGTCGCCAAGCACTATGCACGCCAGCATATGCTGCCGCGTGACGTCGTGCAGGCGCACGAACGCGGAGAGATCCATTATCACGATCTCGATTACGCGCCGTTCTTCCCCATGTTTAACTGCATGCTTATTGATTTAAAAGGGATGCTTACCCACGGCTTCAAAATGGGCAATGCAGAAATTGAGCCGCCAAAATCTATCTCAACGGCGACGGCGGTTACCGCGCAAATTATCGCTCAGGTAGCAAGCCATATATATGGCGGCACGACTATCAACCGTATTGATGAAGTTCTGGCGCCCTTCGTGAGCGCGAGCTTTAACAAACATCGGGAGATCGCTGCCCAATGGGAAATTCCTAACGCAGAAGAGTATGCGCGCTCGCGTACAGAAAAAGAGTGCTACGACGCTTTTCAGTCACTGGAGTACGAAGTCAATACGCTGCACACCGCGAATGGCCAAACGCCGTTCGTAACGTTTGGATTTGGGCTGGGTACCAGCTGGGAATCGCGCCTCATTCAAACCTCTATTTTACGGAATCGCATCGCAGGGCTTGGGAAAAACCGTAAAACCGCCGTTTTCCCCAAGCTGGTATTCGCTATTCGGGATGGCCTGAATCATAAACTGGGCGATCCAAATTACGATATCAAGCAACTGGCCCTGGAATGCGCCAGTAAGCGTATGTACCCGGATATCCTGAATTATGACCAGGTTGTAAAAGTGACGGGATCGTTTAAAACCCCGATGGGCTGTCGAAGCTTCCTGGGTGTATATGAGGAAAACGGCGAGCAAATCCACGATGGGCGTAACAATATCGGTGTGATTAGCCTTAATTTGCCGCGCATCGCGATAGAATCTAAAGGCGATGAACAACGGTTTTATACGCTGCTGGATGAACGTTTACGCCTGGCGAAAAAAGCATTGATGACGCGTATCGCAAGGCTGGAAGGCGTAAAAGCGCGCGTAGCGCCGATCCTGTATATGGAAGGTGCCTGCGGCGTGCGGCTACAACCTGATGATAACATAGCGGATATTTTTAAGAATGGCAGAGCGTCTATCTCTCTGGGCTATATTGGCATTCATGAAACTATCAATGCCCTTTATGGCGGGCAGCACGTTTTCGATAACGCGACGCTGCGCAATAAAGCGCTGGCTATCGTCAAACGATTGCGTGATGCAGTTGAAGCCTGGAAAGAGGAAACCGGTTACGGTTTCAGCCTTTACAGCACGCCCAGCGAAAATCTGTGCGATCGTTTCTGTCGCCTTGATACCTCAGAGTTCGGCGTTATTCCCGGCGTAACCGAAAAAGGCTACTACACTAACAGCTTCCATTTGGACGTTGAGAAAAAGGTGAACCCTTACGATAAGCTGGATTTTGAGGCGTCCTATCCTCCACTCGCGAATGGCGGTTTTATCTGTTACGGCGAATATCCTAATCTCCAGCATAACCTCAAAGCGCTGGAAGATGTTTGGGACTATAGCTATCAGCACGTGCCGTATTACGGAACCAATACGCCTATTGATGAATGCTACGAGTGCGGTTTTACCGGCGAATTCGAATGTACCAGTAAAGGTTTCACCTGCCCTAAGTGCGGTAATCACGATGCTTCGCGTGTTTCAGTCACGCGCCGCGTGTGCGGCTATCTCGGTAGCCCGGATGCCCGGCCTTTTAACGCAGGTAAACAAGAAGAAGTTAAGCGTCGCGTGAAGCACATGGATAACGGGCAACTGGGATAACCCTCCCGATAAAAAGCAGGCTCTCGGGCTTAGGATATACCACCGGGAGCAGGCTGCTAAATCGTCCCGACGCTTTGTGAGAAAGGGAAAGGAGCGAATATGAACTATCATCAATATTATCCGGTCGACGTTATCAATGGGCCGGGAACCCGCTGTACGCTGTTTGTCTCGGGCTGTGTTCACGAATGCCCAGGATGCTACAACAAAAGCACCTGGCGAGTTAATTCAGGCAAACCTTTTACCGACGCAGTGGCAGATCGGATCATTGCCGATTTGAATGATACGCGCATCAAACGCCAGGGATTATCCTTATCCGGTGGCGATCCGCTGCATCCGCAAAACGTTCCCGCTATTTTGCGATTGGTGCAGCGCGTACGCGCGGAATGCGTTGGTAAAGATATTTGGGTATGGACAGGCTATCGTCTGGATGAACTTAATTCAGAACAATTACAGGTTCTGGAGTACATCAATGTCCTCATAGACGGGAAGTTTATGCAGGATCTAAAAAATCCCTCACTTATCTGGCGCGGCAGCAGCAATCAGGTAATTCACCATTTACACTGATGTTCTCTACCTGGAACTGGCTCCGGCGCGTACGGTACACCCTGCGGGAATCCCCTCTTTTATTCAGATTGTTCTCCCGCAGTGTAAACGCTTTAGTTATTTATTACATGCCGCACGCGGTAAGTTAATCCCGCGGTTTGCCTGAAAGCATCCCTGCCCATAACGCTTCGTTTCCCGGATAAGCTCACACACCGACCGCCGATTACCCTTACCGCTGAAAGTTACTGCGAGTGTTCCATTATTGATAAACAGGCAGCATATTCAGGCTGGACAGCACGTGCACCAATGCATTGCCAATGCCAAAGATGAGAATTAGTAGCAGCATCCCTTTTCCACCCCATACCCGATAGTGTCAACAACGGGTAAAAAGTGATCCACTTACCGTCACCACCAACGGTCTA
>CALYPF010000025.1 GCA_945271245.1 uncultured Enterobacteriaceae bacterium
CCACGACAACTGGAATCACAATCCAGGGCTCTACCAACTGAGCTATAGCCACCACTGTAATCACACGGTTAATCGTACCACCGCAGCTCAAGCGCCTTAAATTAAATGGCGCGCCCGACAGGATTCGAACCTGAGACCTCTGCCTCCGGAGGGCAGCGCTCTATCCAGCTGAGCTACGGGCGCGTAGCGCCTTTGCGGAGGGGGATACTACGGACTTCACACGGCGCTGTCTAGTGGTTTTTTTAATAAAATGCGCGTTTGGTTATGCTTTGCACATTCCGGTGATTTAACCATCCTATTTTCAAGACGCGGTGCGATTTCCTAAACCAAAAAGCTTATACACCAACGCGACGACGCCAAGGAAGAAAAGCCCAACAATCAGTGACATTCGCGTATCCTCATTCAGCCCCATCCCCACCAGAACGCAGAGCAAGAATGCCATCGTCAGCCAGTTTGTCCACGGAAATAATAAAGAGCGGAACGGGTGCGTTGTAAGCGCCTCGCGATGCGCCTTACGAAAGCGTAATTGACTTATCAAAATCACAAACCATGGCACCATTCCTGGTAACACGCTGGCGCTATATACATAGACAAATACGCGCTGTGGATTTGGAATGACGTAATTAAGGCAAGATCCTATCAGTAGAATAACGATAGACAGCGCGACACCGGCAACCGGCACGCCATTCGCGGAAACTTTACCCATTACAGCAGGCAGATGGCGATTTTTCGCCAGCGCATAGAGCATTCGTCCACAGCTATACATACCGCTGTTACAGCCGGATAACGCCGCGGTTAACACCACGAAATTAATAATCCCCGCCGCTGCGGTAATCCCTATTTTCGCGAAAGTCAGGACAAATGGGCTACCGTTACTGCCAATTTCATTCCACGGGAAAATCGTTACGATGACAAAAATGGCACCGACGTAGAAAATAAGGATACGCCACAGCACCTTGCCAATAGCGCTACGCAGCGTCACCTGAGGGTTCTTTGCTTCGCCCGCAGTAATACCAATAAGCTCCACACCCTGATAAGACGCAACAACGATACATAATGCGGTGAGGAAACCTTTCCAGCCACCCGCGAAAAATCCACCGTTTTGCGTTAGATTACCAAAACCGGTAGGCAAACCACCGTTGCCCAAGCCAAAGAAAATCACGCCCAGGCCAACAATGATCATCACCAGAATCGTGGTCACTTTGATCATGGCGAACCAAAATTCAATTTCACCATATAATCGCACTGCCGCCAGGTTCGCCAGAGCCACTAGCCCCACCGCGCATATCGCAGGTATCCACTGCGGTAGTTCCGGAAACCAAAACTGAACATACACGCCGATGGCGGTTATTTCGGAAATCCCTACCGCCATCCACATAAACCAGTAAGACCACGCCGTTAAATAGCCGAAGAAGGGGCTCATATAGCGATGAGCATATACGGCGAATGAACCGGTTACCGGCTCCAGAAACAGCATTTCGCCCATTGAGCGCATAATAAAAAAGACAAATAGCCCGGCGATAATGTAAGCCAACAGCACGGACGGCCCTGCCCATTTCAGGGTGCTTGCCGACCCCATGAATAGCCCAACGCCTATCGTTCCGCCAAGCGCAATCAGCTCAATATGCCGCGCCTCCAGGCCACGCTGGAGCCCACTTTTACTTTCAGCCATATATCCTCTTATTGTTGTATTTGCTATACCGTGACGGGTTTTCCCGCTTATTTTTATGTTTCACGCCGCAGCCGCGCTGCGCCGCCGCAAAAACCGGCGTGCGAGCGCAATAGTTCCGTATTTTTGTACAAATAGGAAACCAGACGTAAGAAAACGCGGTCAGCGAGCCAAAAGCCAAATTAAAATCGTAAAAAAGCGATTGGGGACGGCGTACGTAAGGCCCTATAAACGGCCTGAGTAGTGCCAACCTAAATAGCGTAGCAGGCGTAACTGGCGCGTGATTCGGCTTGGCTGGCACAGTAGACGATATAGCCACTCCAGCCCCAGCGCCTGCCAGCGCGCAGGCGCTCGCTTAACGCGCCCGGTGAATACATCATAGGTACCGCCGACCCCCATATATAAGGCATGAGGAGCGATGCAGCGACAATCACGCATAAAGCGCTCCTGTACCGGCGATCCCATGGCAACGGTAACAATACGCGCGCCGCTGGCACGAATGCGCTCAAAAATAGCCTGCCGCGCCTCCGGTGGAAAAAAGCCGTGCTCGCTGCCAACAATATTGACCTGCCAGCGCTCCCGCAGCACTGTCACCGTTTGAGCTAACACATCCGGCTGCCCGCCCACTAAAAAAACGGGTGTACCATCGCGCCCCGCTCGCGCCATTAGCGCTTCCCACAGATCGGCGCCTGCCACGCGGGAAACTTTCGCTCCAGGATATTTTTTGCGGATTGAACGCACCACGCTAATGCCATCTGCATATTTGAATTCTGCCTGTTCAATCAATGCGCGCACCTCAGGGCTGCGTTCAGCGGCCAGCACTTTCTCCGCATTGATAGCAACCAGCGTTCCTTCTTTTAGCACACCGTCTTCATGCAGCCATTCCAGCGCATGATCCATATCGCGCCACCCCAGAAGCCTGAGCCCCCGCAGGATATACGACGGCGCTTCCGTCCGTTCACCCATTGTTTTACTTATCCGACAAAAGTGTATCTCGCCGCGAAATACGCACATCCCGCGGATGAATCAAACCGGCGCTATCCAGTAGCCAAAAAATGAGTTTTGCCAGAACCAGGCAAATACTAAAAACCAGTAAAAAGAAAATAACGCGGGACACGAAAGCATCCAGCCCTTCACGCGCCAACACGATCATATTAAAGATGGCACCAAAGCAGAAGCTTTGTAAGATAGCCGCTTTATAGCGGTTAGTTTCCTCGCGCCCGCGCTGATACAGCCAGTCAAACCATTTGATAATTAATCCTACGGCTATCGCCCCGGGCGCGATAAACCCATAACCGCCCATGACCAGTAGCGATCCTATCAGGGTCGGGGAGATAGCAAGCCCCGAGTGGTTATTGAGAACCTCCCAGGTAAAATAGTTAGCGCTGTTGAGTACCGCCGTCGGGCGGCCAGGCCAAAGCCAGGAAGGAATAAATACATAAAAATCCCGCACAATAGGCGCCAGCCCCTGGAAATGAATGTCACTGTAATGCTGCAGCAGCAGCGCCAGGTTTTCCCAGGGCGAAAAAGTATCGCGCGTCAAATACAAAAAGGTGTAAAAGGCTTCGTCGCCGCTCACGTTCAATCCATACCGTTTTAATGCCAGCCAGAACATACCCACAATACCGAACGCGCCGGCGGTGATAACCATCCACAGAGAAATCCAGCCGCGAATCATGCCGATAAACAGGAAAATAGCGAATGCGATAATAATATTCGCGCGCGTACCGCCAACAATTGCATACGTCAGTAACCCAAAAGCGACGGTGGTGACCAGGAAAAACAGCCACGCTTTTCGATCCTGACGTAAAAAATAGAGCACCAGCATCGCCGGGATGAAGAAGTAGAAAAAACGTTTCAGAGCAACGCCGGACACCTGGCTTGAAAAGATTTCGCTGTATGAATGCAACTTAAAAAGTAGAAAGCCATTGTGCAGAAAAAAAACGGCCACGCTTACCAGCGCGACGGCCAGAAGAAGATAAAAAGTCAGGTGGGTTTCTACCCGATTCATCGTAAATAACGCAGGCGCTTGATCTCGCCGCGCCGGACGCAGTCGCGTTTTATAAGCCACAGAGTAAATGGCATAGAACGCACTCGCACAAATCAGGGCCTGCTGCAATTCTGCAGCGGGAACAACGGCGACGTTAAAGCGAAAGACCAGTACCGCCGTCAGCGGGAAACCGAAATAGAAGGTTAATAAAAATAGCAGCGAAAAGAATACAGTGAAGTTAAAGCGTGCCCGACGAATTTCACGCCAGGTTAGGGTGCCGATAAATATAATCGATAGCAGCCAAATCACGAACAGACCACTAAACTCCAGCAATGTCATGTACTTTCTCCCGATGCAATCAGCAGCGCACGCCGCCAGCCCGCAATATAGTTCGGGCTAAAGAAAGCTATCTGTCGTTTGTCCCTATTTTGCAACTGTTGCTGTGCTTCTCGGATCTTCTTCTCATCCAGCGGCTCACCGGCAAAGAGCACCGGTACCTGCTGTTCCGCCATATCGCACCAAAACGGGTTTTTACGGCTTAAGACACACGGCACCCCGGCCTGAATCAGCAAGCACAGCGTACCAATGCCCTGCTGGCGCTCGAAGATAAAGTAGCCGAGATCGCAGGTCTGCAGCAGAGCAAGGTAATCTTCAAACGGCATACGGTCACGCAGGATGGTCAGATTCTCCGGGCTGAACAGCGCCTGCCCCTCGCGCGCCACTTCCTCAATCCAGGCGCTATTCCCTTCGGGATAGCCCATAGGAATAATAATTTTGACCGTATCGCCAAATTGCCGGTAAATTTCATGCAGCGCGGAAATGTGAAGATTACTGCGATCGCCAGAATTTCCTATCAAAATCGTCAGTCGTCCTCCCATTTTCCGTATTTTGCCCGATGAATTTAACGCCGGATCCATACGCGTAGGAAAATAGAGTAACTCCGTTGGCACACCGGAATGCCGTTGGCTAAAGTAGCGCAAATCGCCGCGCGTGCCGAATACGCGGCCAACGCGCCCCTGCGCACGACGGCGCAGAAGATAAAAAAGGCGAAATTTCACGCTGGAAGCGGCTTCATAAAGATCTGCGCCCCACATATGCCAGCTCACCTGATTTGGCCGTAAACCGCCAGTGAGCAAGGCAAGCCATAGGCTTACATTAAACTGCCCGTGGAAAAAGAAGCGCTGCGCCCGCTGGTTACGCGCGATGGCCACCACCGCCCGCGCCAGCGATTTTTTGTCCGGGAAACGGGCGATCTTCAGCCCCGGCCACACCTGTTGCAGGCCAGGATCGTTACTGACTACCATAAAATGGCGCCCTTGTTCAGGTGCGCCCAGCGTATCCTGGAAAAACGCCAGCATCGTACGATTATGATGCGGGATATCCGATCCCAACACGTGTATAAGCGCCGTCATGGCCGCCTCCGCCAGATCAGGAAACCAGTACAGCACAGAGCAAACCACACGATATAGGTCGCCATATAAGCCTGCGTTGCTCCCAGCGCTCCATTCTTTGGAATTAGCCAGTGGGACAACCCGGTAAGCAGGATAAACTGGCTAACTTCTGCTACCAGGTACAAACGCAGCGACGCGCGCGCGATTATCAAATAGCCAAACACATAGGCGCCGACTTTCAGCACATCGCCGCATAATTGCCAGCCGAAGAGATCGCGCATTGCGGTAAACTTCGGGGAAAATAGCAGCCAGATAGCCACATCTCGCAGCAACCAAACTAGTAGACTCGCTATCGCCACCGCCGGTAGCACGAAGCGCAACGCTTTAATAATCTCATGGCTTATCGCCGGTTTTTCACTTAGGCGGGCAAGAGTCGGCAATAGCCAAACGCTAAACGCGGCCGTAATAAACTGTAAATAAGCATCCGAGATACTGCTAACGCCTTGCCAAATCCCAACCGCATCCCATCCATAGCGCATCGCCAGGAGATTACGCATCATGACGTAGGCGACGGGCATGGTAACGGAGGTCATCAGCGCCATCGCGGTAAATTTCGCCAGCCCCGCCGCCAGAGGTTTATCCCAACAAGGTGCGAAATAGTTAAGCGGCATAGCCCGGCTGCGCGCCAGTAATAACATGGCAGGGAAAACAATTAGCGCCGGCACTAACGCCAGCCCAATTAGCGCGCCCGGGTAGCCCCCAGTTCGCCAGCAGACGAAGTACGCCAGTACGCCGACAAAGCTGCCGATAATCAGCGCCAGCGCATTAATGGCCGCATTTCGAAACCCTTTGATAACCGCCAGCGCCAGATTTGCCCAGGCAATACCAAACTGGATAAGCGCCACCAGCCGGATTATGTTCACATAATCCGCATGCCCGAATAGCGCAATGCTTATTAAAGGCGCCGCCAGCAGAAAACCTAAAGCCAGTAAAGTCGAAAAGCCAAGCACCATCGCTGAGGCCGTCCCGGCTACGCGACGAAGCCGCGCAGGTTCGTCGTGGTACTGAGCGACGTATTTGGTCACGCCGTTGAAAATACCTGCGCCAGCTAGCACGCCGAGCACGATAATAAGCTGTCGGAAATTGCCCGCCATACCAACGCCCGAAGGGCCGTAGGCTACCGCCAGCAGCTTTACTACCAACAGCCCGGCACCGATTTTTACAAGCGTAGAGGTTGCCGTCCATACCGAGGCTTTTGCCAGCGACATCAGGCGAGATAACTCACTAATGAATTAATCACCGTGCGCTGGTTAACGGGAGCAAGGTTGTAGAAGAGCGGCAGGCGTAATAAGCGCTCACTTTCGCGCGTCGTATAGTCGTCTTTCCCGTGAAAATAACCGTATTGCTGGCCCGCCGGGCTACTGTGCAGCGGGATATAATGAAAAACGGCCAGGATTTCCGCCTCTTTCAGCCAGGCGATAAGCCGCTCGCGATCCGCCTCATCGCGCAGTTTGATATAAAACATATGCGCATTGTGGTTACATTCTGCAGGCAGCGTCGGCAATTCAATACGCCCCTTTTGCATCAGCGGCAACAGGGCATCGTAGTAGGTTTGCCACAGCGTTAAGCGCTGGCGATTAATGGTATCGGCGGCTTCAAGCTGCGCCCACAGGTAGGCGGCCTGTAAATCCGACATGAGAAAACTCGATCCCAGGTCACGCCACGTATATTTATCCACCTGGCCGCGAAAAAACTGGCTGCGGTTCGTCCCTTTTTCACGAATAATCTCTGCCCGTGCAACAAGTTCCGCATCGTTGACAAGCGTCGCACCGCCTTCGCCACCGGCAGTGTAATTTTTCGTTTCATGAAAACTAAAACAACCAATATGGCCGATGGTGCCCAGCGCCCTGCCTTTGTAAGTAGACATCACGCCCTGCGCGGCATCCTCAATTACCCATAGCTTATGCGCGTTGGCAATACGCATAATCGTATCCATTTCACAGGCGACGCCCGCGTAATGGACAGGAACAATCGCGCGGGTTTTTTCTGTAATAGCCGCTTCGATTTTCCGCTCATCGATATTCATGGTATCAGGACGGATATCGACAAACACGAGGCGTGCGCCGCGAAGGACAAACGCATTCGCCGTCGACACAAAGGTATAGCTCGGCACGATCACTTCATCGCCGGGCTGAATATCAATTAGCAGCGCCGCCATTTCCAGAGAGGCAGTGCAAGAGGGCGTCAGGAGTACCTTACGTACGTTAAAACGCTGTTCCATCCACTGCTGGCAGCGTCGGGTAAACGCGCCATCGCCGCACAGCTTCCCGCTCTCTATGGCAGACTGCAAATAATCTTTCTCCGTCCCCACTACCGGCGGCGCGTTAAATGGAATCATGATTTCACCTGTATAACCAATACGCGACGTTCTCAATACCAGCGCCGCTTCTGAGATAGCAATTAAGTGCCGCACGATTGCCGGGCTGCGTAGCGACCCACAGCCGCGTCAGGCCGCGCTCTGCGCTCCAGCGACACGCCGCCTGCATTAACGCATCCCCGACGCCGCGACCGGCCAGCAGACCTATCCGGGCGTCGTTATCATTAACCTGCCGCAGTGTAACAAAACCTCGCAGCGCTCCGCCTTCACGTAACACCAGGCAGATATCGTCAAACGTTCCCTTCACCGCATTCTCCACCCAGCGCGAATAAAAACGCGCGCTGGCGCCAGGCGTGTACCAGGGGGCACGGAAACGACTGTACTGAAACACTGCGTCCGCCATTGAGCGCAGTGGTGGAATATCCAACTCCGTCGCTGCGGTCAGCCCAGCGTCTACATAGTTCTGAGTCAGAGGAAGACTAAGATTTACCTCGCCGTCAACCAGGCGAAAACCCTGTGCCTGAAGCACATCCAGATGCGAATCATCAGCGGCGTTTACCTTTGCCTGAATCCGGTCAAAAGCCTGGAGCTGCGCCTCTGTCAGAGGGCCTGCGCTCGCTGAGAAATTCACGCGTGCAGTACGCAGGCCAAAGAATCCGCTTTCCCACTCAAGATGCAGCAGATCCGCGCACAAAACGGGGGTCGACGACAAACTCAACGCCATACGCCCCGGGTGTCAACTATCCACGGCTGAAGAATATTCCCGGCGTCGATCGCCTTAAACGCGCGGTGATCGACCAGCATTACCAGTACATCAGCGCGCGCCAGCGCGGCGGAGATATCAACCAATTCACAGCGCGGCGCAAGCGTTGGGGGCAGCGTATGGATATTGGGTTCAACCGCCAGCAGCGCGCCGGCGTGCCATTCAGCCAGGGCGTTGACAATCGTCATCGACGGGCTTTCCCGTAAGTCATCAATATCGGGCTTGAACGCCAGTCCAAAACAGGCAATCGTTATCTCACTGGCGCGGCGGTGCGTTTCTGACAGGCAGTCGGCAACCGCCGCTTTAACCTGCTGAACGACCCAGTCAGGTTTAGCATCGTTCACTTCACGCGCCGTGCGGATTAACCGCGCTTCTTCAGGGCTTTGTGCCACAATAAACCACGGATCGACGGCGATACAGTGTCCGCCTACGCCTGGCCCTGGCTGCAATATATTGACGCGCGGATGGCGATTTGCCAGACGAATCAACTCCCAGACGTCAATGCCTTTATCCGCGCAGATAAGCGATAATTCATTGGCAAATGCAATATTCACGTCGCGAAAGCTATTTTCTGTCAATTTACACATTTCCGCCGTTCGCGCGGTAGTCTCGATACATTCACCTTTTAAGAACAGGCGATAAAGGTCGCTGGCGCGCGCAGAACAAGTGGGCGTTAATCCGCCAATAACGCGATCGTTGGCAACCAGTTCCGCCATAATCTTCCCAGGCAGTACCCGCTCAGGGCAGTAGGCGATATTTACATCTGCCTGCTCGCCCGCCTGCTGCGGAAAAGTGAGATCCGGGCGAAGTTTCGCGAGCCACTGCGCAACCTGCTCAGTCGTGCCCACCGGCGACGTCGATTCAATGATAACCAGCGCGCCTTTGGTTAACACCGGAGCAATAGACTCTGCGGCCGCCTGAACATAGACCATATCGGGCTCATGCCCGTCTTTAAAAGGCGTCGGTACCGCAATGAGGTAAGCGTCTGCCGCCACTGGTATCGTTCGCGCGCTGAGCCAGCCTCCCTGTACGGCATTTTTTACCGCCGTATCCAGTTCGGGTTCAACAATGTGGATTTCACCGCGATTGATGGTATTTACGGTTTCTACATTTATATCAATCCCCACGACGCGCCTGCGCCGTG
The DNA here is from genome assembly GCA_945271245.1 of uncultured Enterobacteriaceae bacterium. Classification (GTDB taxonomy): domain Bacteria; phylum Pseudomonadota; class Gammaproteobacteria; order Enterobacterales; family Enterobacteriaceae; genus Apirhabdus; species Apirhabdus apintestini. The sequence continues at coordinate 9,335 of CALYPF010000025.1, forward strand.
AGGCAAAGGCCGCCGCGGTCGGCAAGCCTATATATCCCAGGCCAATCACTGAGATAGTGTCAAAACTCATAGTGTCGTCCGATTATTTTTCAACGCTGCAATAATGCGCGCAGAGGCTTTTCCATCGCCATAGGGGTTATGTGCCTGGCTCATGGCCTGGTAGGCATGCTTATCGTGTAGCAGCCGGGTAACTTCTTCAACGATGGTGTGAGTATTTGTCCCTACTAAACGCACTGTTCCTGCTTCTACTGCTTCCGGGCGCTCTGTAGTATCGCGCATCACCAGTACCGGCTTACCTAATGATGGCGCTTCTTCCTGAATGCCGCCTGAATCGGTCAAAATCATCCAGGCGTGGTTCATGAGCCATACAAAGGGACGGTAATCCTGAGGCGCAATCAGAATGACGTTTTCAACATGGCTCAGAATGCGATTCACCGGCTCACTAACATTCGGGTTCAGATGTACCGGATAGACAATCTGTACGTCCGGGTTTTCAGCGGCTATCTGCGCCAGCGCCTGACAGATATGTTCAAACCCACTGCCAAAACTTTCCCGGCGATGCCCCGTCACCAGGATCATTTTTTTATCGGCCTGCAGGAATGGATAGCGAGCGCGCAGCGCCTGACTTTCGTCTTCATTGTTAAGAATACGATCGCGCATCGACAGCAAAGCATCGACCACGGTATTGCCGGTCACGAAAATCTTCTCCGGAGCGATATTTTCGCGCAGCAGATTCTGTCGGGAGGTTTCCGTTGGGGCAAAGTGAAAACGGGCAAGATGTCCCGTCAGCGTTCTGTTGGCCTCTTCAGGCCATGGAGAATAGAGATCGCCAGTGCGCAATCCCGCCTCAACGTGCCCCACCGCGATACGCTGATAAAAGGCTGCAAGGCTGGTCGCAATGGTAGTAGTAGTATCACCATGCACCAGCACCACATCCGGACGGAAAGATTCCAGCACGGGTTTTAAGCCTTCAAGAATCCGGCACGTAATTTCCGTCAACCCCTGTCCGGGACTCATAATATTCAGGTCATAGTCAGGCTTAATAGAAAACAGATCCAGCACCTGATCTAACATTTCACGATGCTGGGCCGTGACACAAACTTTAGCTTCAAATGCAGGATCGGCCGCCAGCGCATGAACCAGCGGCGCCATTTTTATAGCCTCAGGACGTGTACCAAAAACGGTTAACACTTTCACAGTTATCTACCTCAAATTATCCTGTGGGGTAGTCGCCCTGCTCCCGCCACAGAGAGTGATTCAACGACGCGGGCGACGACGGACCAGCGCAATTCCTGCACCGATCAGCGCGCCGACGCATCCCCACATAATCAGCAGGAATGCGCGACGCGGACTGTCTCTTTTTACAGGTTCTTCCGGAGTGCGTAGATAACGATAGGTCTGAAAACGCGGCTCCAGCGTCGGCCCGACATCGAGCGTCGCCAGCATCGCTTTATTTTGATCGTAATCGACATCGTAAGAAGGGCCGATCGCCTGTAAGTTTTCCAGGCGAGCCTGCAGCATGGCACGTCCCAGCATAAACATCTCTGATTCAGGTAGCTCGTTTGCGGGCACGTCTGCCTCGCTGCGCGCAATATTATGCTGCTCAGCGATGGTCAACGCCTGCTGCAGGCTGTGCAGGCGGCGCTTGTATAGCGCCTGTGCCACGGCTTCCTGACGCTTAACCTGCGCTTTTAACTGAATATTTCGCGCAGCCCATGCCCCTTTTAGTTCATCGTTAAGGTGGCGTGAAGCGCGTTCGCTGGCGAATGCAACATACTGGCGCAACAGATTATTCGCGTCTGCCGAGGTTTCGGCGATGAGCTTCACGCTATCATTCAAGTTACGCGTGATATCCCCGGCCGTGAACTGAATATTGTCTATCAGCTCATCCAGCGTCGCCGCGTCGGCTTTACTGTTCCCGACCTGGCGCTGACGGTAATAATCAGTTTGCAGCCAGAACTCGCGGCGGGTATCCCATGAAGAGAGCTGCATGATGAACTCTTTGTAAGCTTCATCCATCACGGAAGGCAGCTCAATGGGTAACGGGCCGCCATTCACGTTGAGATTACGCAGAAACTGCTGCTGCGAATAGTATCCGCCCAGCATATTAACGGTCGGCCTATCAGTAATCGCAGTCGAGCTCCACTCCTGGCGTGCAAAAAACGCATACACCATGACGAGAATGGCAAAAATTACCGCACAGCCGATAATCCAGAACTTACCGCGCCATAGCGTATAAAACAGTCCGCGAATATCCAGCTCATTCTCTTCAACACCCGCGCGGCTGTTTACGGATACCTGTTGTTTCATGACATCCCCTGTATTTTATTTAATCAGGTCCGGGCTGCTTTCTCTGCGCCGCATCCGGCGTTTTATGCGTTTTACAAAACGCGCGACTTTCCAGGCTCTCTTAATGCAATAGCCATAGAGCATGAATGCCAGTAAAAACAGAACCAACATCGCCCATTCAGGAATGATATGCAGGTATTCAGATATCACACCGATTGCAGCCAGTAGCGCGGCAGATAGCGTAATCAATACGAATGCCTGTCGTGAGGTAAATCCCGCCCGCATAATTAAATGGTGAATATGCTGCCTGTCGGCCGAAAAAGGACTCATCCCTTTACGCAAACGACGATACATGATGGCGACCATATCCATAAGAGGAATGGCGATAATCCATAGCGCAGTCACCGGGCTTATAGGATGACGTTTTCCCTGGGTTGTCTCCAGTAAAATCCAGATGACCGTAAACCCTATCAGCGTGCTACCTGCATCGCCCATAAATAATTTATAGCGCCGCCCGAGGATGCCCAGATTGAGTAAAATATAAGGAAGAATGGCGGCAATCATAGCAAAGCACCACATGGCGAGGCTAACCTGACCGTCAAACCATAAGATAATCCCCATTGCGGCAAACGACACGCAGGAAAGACCACCCAGTAGCCCATCAATGCCGTCAACCATGTTAAAAGCATTGATCGCCGCCCATACGGCAAACAGCGTTAAAAAATAACCGAACGGCCCGAGCACCAGCTCCCAGGAACCAAAAATATGGCCCAGGCTACTTAGATAAAGTTTGCCGACGACCATCATGACAATGCCAATCGTGGCCTGGATAGTCGCTCGTATTTTCACGCTGATGTCATAGCGATCGTCCAGTGCGCCGATAAAGACGAGCACACCGGCACAGCTCAGGTACAGCGCAGCATGAGGAATATAATAATCAGCGAGGAGGAAGGTAAAGCATATCCCCGCGTAAACGGAAATGCCGCCAACAAGCGGGATGACGCCCTGGTGACGTTTGCGAAAGTTCGGCCGGTCAACAAGACCTATCTTTTTAGCAGCCTTGCGGGCAAAAAAAAGGAAGACGGTTGTGAACAAAAAAATACTGATTAACTCAGTACTAGCGGAGATAAAATTCACAATGAGCGCTCTCTGCAAAATGTACGTTCAGCGCCAGTACAACCACCAGTCTCCATATTATGCCGGAAACGCATCGGTGAGGCTGAACAAACGGCGTATTATTCAACTATGACTGAGCGATTTATACCCTGCCAAAAGTGTCATCCATGGAAACACGACAAATATAGCAGTGACGGCACGGTCGTATAAAGAGGAAAAGAAAAACGCCACGTTAAAACGTGGCGCTCCCCCGAGTTTCCTGCAATTACGAACGCTTCATCATGTCAAAAAATTCATCATTGGTTTTGGTCATAGCCAGTTTGCCAATTAAGAATTCCATTGCGTCAATCTCGCCCATTGGATGGATGATTTTGCGCAGGATCCACATTTTTTGCAGTTCTTCAGGCGTAGTGAGCAACTCTTCTTTACGCGTACCGGAACGGTTGTAATCAATCGCCGGGAAGACGCGTTTTTCTGCGATTTTGCGGGAAAGGTGCAATTCCATATTACCGGTACCTTTAAACTCTTCGTAGATGACTTCATCCATTTTAGAGCCAGTATCGATAAGCGCGGTTGCGATAATTGTCAGACTGCCGCCTTCTTCTACGTTACGCGCGGCACCAAAGAAACGCTTCGGACGGTGTAGCGCATTTGCGTCAACCCCGCCGGTCAGCACTTTACCGGAGGCCGGAACGACCGTGTTATAAGCACGTGCCAGGCGAGTAATAGAGTCGAGCAGGATAATAACGTCTTTTTTATGCTCAACCAGTCGCTTCGCTTTTTCGATGACCATTTCCGCGACCTGCACGTGGCGGGAGGCTGGCTCATCAAAGGTAGACGCGACAACTTCGCCCTTCACCAAACGCTGCATCTCAGTAACTTCTTCCGGGCGTTCGTCAATTAGCAGCACCATCAGCACACAGTCCGGGTGATTGTAGGCGATACTCTGGGCGATATTCTGCAGCAGCATCGTTTTACCGGCTTTCGGCGGTGCAACGATCAAACCACGCTGCCCGCGCCCTATTGGCGATGCCAAATCCAGCACGCGAGCGGTTAAGTCTTCGGTAGATCCGTTGCCGCGCTCCATACGCAAACGTGAGTTTGCATGCAGCGGCGTTAAGTTTTCAAACAGGATTTTGCTGCGCGCATTTTCCGGTTTGTCGTAGTTAACTTCATTAACTTTTAGCAGCGCAAAGTAACGCTCGCCCTCTTTCGGCGGACGAATTTTCCCGGCAATGGTATCACCAGTACGTAAGTTGAAGCGGCGAATTTGGCTGGGAGAAACGTAGATATCATCGGGACCGGCGAGGTAGGAGCTGTCTGCAGAGCGGAGGAAACCAAATCCATCCTGTAATATCTCCAGCACGCCATCGCCAAAAATATCTTCGCCGCTTTTGGCATGCTGTTTCAGGATGGCGAAAATAATATCCTGTTTGCGCATACGGGCCAGGTTTTCCAGACCCATGCTTTCGCCGAGAGTAATTAGCTCAGAAACCGGCGTATTTTTTAATTCGGTAAGATTCATAATGGTGGGTTCTTAAACTCGGGGTAAATCTCGAACTATTATGTGAACGGTATGGCAGGATCATCCATGCCTGTTAATGGCCATCACCCCGTGTCCGATTGCGATCTGGTCACAGAAACGCTCAGAGCTGGAACGACAAAACGGATTGGGTAACAGGCCCGAAATCGACTTACTTTCCTCTGCACACGACATTAGTAAGGCACTGTCTGTACGGAAACTTCGGGTATAACAAGATTTAAACTATAAGGTAAGTTCAAAATGCAGTTAGGCTAAGTTAGCATGACTGACGCCGGGCGTCCAGCAGTCTGGAGAAATTTTAGACCACGCACGCACCGGCATCCGATTATTTTACGCCAGGTTAGCATCCAGGAATTCTTTCAGCTGTCCTTTGGACAGCGCCCCGACTTTCGTTGCCGCCACTTCGCCGCCTTTAAACAGCAGTAGCGTAGGGATACCGCGGATACCATATTTCGGCGCAGTGCCCGGATTTTGATCGATATTCAACTTAGCGACGGTCAATTTGCCTTCATATTCCACTGCGATTTCATCAAGAATTGGGGCAATCATTTTGCACGGACCACACCATTCGGCCCAGAAGTCGACCAGAACTAGTCCTTCTGCCTTAAGTACATCCGTGTCAAAACTGTCGTCTGTCAGGTGAATAATTTTATCGCTCATACTTAACTCCACAGGATTATGCCCGGCTTATTGGTGTAAATTTAGGCTGTTAATTATAAATACGGTACGCTGTTCACCCCACGCTCATCGCACCACAAAGGCGATGCCGATCCGACAAAGCGTAAGGAAAGCACAGCCTCACCAACATTTAGGTTGACTTTATTTCAACGGATACGCTTTCGTAAAGCAATAATAAGCTGATATTCTACCACACTATGAGCAAAACACATTTAACAGAACAGAAGTTTTCCGACTTCGCCCTGCACCCTAAAGTAGTTGAAGCCCTTGAAAAGAAAGGGTTTTATAACTGCACCCCAATCCAGTCGCTGGCGCTGCCTTTAACGCTAGCGGGCCGGGATGTGGCAGGGCAGGCGCAAACCGGTACCGGTAAAACGATGGCGTTTCTGACGTCCACGTTCCACTATTTACTCTCCCATCCGGCGCCTGAGGGACGTCAAATCAATCAGCCACGCGCGCTGATCATGGCGCCGACGCGTGAGCTGGCGGTGCAAATTCACTCAGATGCAGAACCTCTGGCGCAGGCCACAGGACTCAAACTCGGCCTTGCCTACGGCGGCGATGGCTATGATAAGCAGTTAAAAGTGCTGGAAAAAGGTGTCGACATACTGGTCGGTACCACCGGGCGCCTCATTGACTACGCCAAACAAAATCACATCAATCTGAACGCAATCCAGGTGGTGGTTCTTGATGAAGCCGATCGTATGTACGATCTTGGGTTTATTAAAGATATCCGCTGGTTATTTCGCCGCATGCCTCCGGCCACTGAACGTTTAAACATGCTGTTTTCCGCCACGCTCTCTTATCGGGTACGCGAACTGGCTTTTGAGCAAATGAATAACGCGGAATACGTTGAAGTAGAACCGGAACAAAAGACCGGGCATCGCATTAAAGAAGAACTTTTCTATCCGTCAAACGTAGAAAAAATGCGCCTGCTGCAAACGCTGATTGAAGAAGAATGGCCGGATCGCGCGATTATTTTCGCCAATACAAAACATCGCTGCGAAGATATCTGGGGGCACCTGGCGGCCGACGGACATCGTGTCGGATTGCTCACCGGCGACGTACCGCAGAAAAAACGCCTGCGCATTCTGGATGAGTTCACCAATGGCTCGCTGGACATTCTGGTTGCCACCGATGTCGCCGCGCGCGGCCTGCATATTCCGGCCGTAACACACGTATTTAATTACGACCTCCCGGATGACTGTGAAGACTATGTCCACCGTATTGGTCGTACCGGACGCGCTGGTGCCAGCGGTCATTCTATTAGTCTCGCCTGTGAGGAATATGCGCTTAATTTACCCGCGATTGAAAGCTACATTGGCCATATGATCCCGGTCAGTAAATATAATCCGGATGCGCTTATGAATGAATTGCCACCGCCAAAACGGCTTACGCGCCCTCGCTCCGGTAATGGCCCGCGTCGCAATACTTCCCGCAACCGTCGCCGCTCAGGTTAACTGATATGCTAAGCGCCTCATCGCTATACGCCGCTATCGATTTGGGATCCAATAGCTTCCATATGTTAGTTGTGCGTGAGGTCGCTGGCAGCATTCAGACCGTGGCTCGTATTAAGCGTAAAGTCAGGCTCGCCGCCGGGCTGACTGAAGACGAAATACTCTCCGATGAAGCCATGACGCGCGGCTGGCAATGTCTGCAGCTATTTGCAGAACAACTGCAGGACATTCCCACAGACAGTGTCCGCGTTGTTGCTACCGCAACGCTGCGGCTGGCAAAAAATGCAGACGCGTTTCTGGAAAAGGCTCAGCAAATTTTGGGCATTACAATAAATGTCATTAGCGGAGAAGAAGAAGCGCGGCTGATTTATCAGGGCGTTGCACATACTACCGGCGGCCCGGATAGCCGCCTGGTTGTTGATATCGGCGGCGGCAGTACCGAGCTGGTAACCGGCAGCGGCGCGCAGGCTACAGAACTTTTTAGTTTATCGATGGGATGCGTCACGTGGCTGGAGCGCTATTTTGGCGATCGAAATTTGATTGAGGAAAATTTCCACCGCGCCGAAAACGCCGCGCGCATGATTATCCGCCCTGCCGCATCTACGCTACGAGCGCGCGGATGGCATATCTGCGTCGGCGCCTCTGGCACCGTTCAGGCACTGCAGGAAATCATGGTTGCTCAGGGCATGGACGAGCGAATAACTCTTGCCAAACTGCAGCAACTCAAACAGCGTGCGATTCAGTGCGGCAGACTCGAAGAGCTGGATATCGATGGCCTGACCCTGGAACGGGCGCTGGTTTTCCCAAGCGGTCTCTCCATTTTGATAGCGCTATTTCAGGAACTGAGCATTGACAGTATGACGCTGGCAGGCGGCGCCCTGCGTGAAGGCCTGATCTACGGAATGCTACATCTCACCGGCGATCGGGATATTCGCAGCCGCACGCTTAACAATATTCAGCGCCGCTTTGCAATTGATGCAGGCCAGGCACAGCGCGTAGCGCGCCTGGTACGCAATTTTATTCGTCAGGTAAATGGCGACTGGGCGCTGGATGAACAATGTTGCGAAATAGTGGAAAGCGCCTGTCAGATCCACGAAATAGGCCTGAGCGTCGATTTTAAATTTGCTCCACAGCACGCCGCTTACTTAGTTCGCCATCTCGACCTTCCAGGCTTCACGCCCGCACAAAAGAAACTCCTGGCGATACTGCTGCAGAATCAAAGTAACAGCATCGACCTACCGCTATTAAGTCAACAAAATGCCGTAACTTCGCACACCGCTGAGCATATGTGCCGTTTACTACGCCTGGCGATTATTTTTGCCAGCCGCCGCCACGACGACGCACTCCCGGAAATGCATCTGCGCGCGCGTAAAGAGAACAATACGCTGACTCTCACGCTGCCGACTGGATGGCTGGGAGCGCACCCGTTACGCGCAGAGCTTCTTGAGCAGGAACGGCGCTGGCAAAGCTATGCGCACTGGACGCTGGAAATTATTCAGGCTTAGCCCTATAAGGCGGTAAGTGAATCTGGCTAGCTTATCGATAACGAATATTATAGTCAGGCGCAGAAGATAACGATTTCTCATACAGATAGCGCCATGGCAGATAGCGTACAGAGAATCACGTTATTACCTGCGCCAACGTGTAGTCCATGCAAACCGATATAAAAATCAGCCGGATTCCCGATCCTATTAGCGCTATTTTTTCGCTTTTTCCAGCATCGCCCTCAGGCCCGCAACGCGGCTTTGCCCCGTTTTCATTCGCTCTTCCTGGCTGATAACTTTACGCTCTGTCTCCCAAACCACATCGTCCTGAGGCAATTCCAACAAAAAGCGGCTCGGTTCAGGGCGAACCAGTTCGCCATATTGACGCCGTTCCTTACATAGCGTAAACGTTAGCTCTTTTTGAGCGCGGGTAATACCCACGTAGGCCAGCCGACGCTCTTCATCCACATTATCTTCATCGATACTGCTCTGATGCGGCAGTAGCCCTTCTTCCATTCCCACCAGGAAAACATAAGGAAACTCAAGGCCTTTTGACGCATGTAGTGTCATCAGTTGAACCTGATCCAGGTCCTCATCGCTCTCTCCACGCTCCATCATATCGCGCAGAGTAAAACGAGTGACTACCTGCGTCAGCGTCATCGGCTCGTCCAGCTCGCTGCCTTCCAGCATCTCCGTCATCCAGCTAAATAGCTGATTTACGTTTTTCATACGCATTTCGGCCGCTTTCGGGCTGGGGGAGGTTTCATATAGCCAACTTTCGTAATCAATGCCGCGTATTAAATCGCGCACCGCAGCCACCGGCTCTCGCTCAGCGGTTTTTATTATCTCACTCAGCCACTGGGTAAACCGCGTAAGTGCTTCCAGCCCGCGTCCGGTCAGCGTTTGGCTCAACCCCAAATCGAAGCTGGCATTAAATAGACTTTTATTACGCCCATTCGCCCATTCGCCCAGTTTTTGCAGCGTCGCCGGGCCAATTTCACGCTTGGGCGTGTTTACAATGCGTAAAAAAGCAGAATCATCATCGGGATTGGTCAGCACGCGCAAATAAGCTAATAAATCCTTAATTTCCGGACGAGAAAAAAATGAGGTGCCGCCAGAAATGCGATAGGGTATGCGGTTTTGCATAAGCAGCTTCTCGAACACCCGCGACTGATGATTGCCGCGATACAAAATCGCGTAGTCTTTGTACTGCGTTTTATTAATAAAATGATGAGCGATAAGCTCGCCGGCAACGCGCTCGGCCTCATGCTCCTCATGAGTGGCCGTCACTACCTTCATTTCTGCGCCGTAACCCAGTTCAGAAAACAATCGCTTTTCAAATACGTGCGGGTTGTTTGCAATCAGGATATTCGCCGCTTTAAGGATGCGCCCGGATGACCGATAGTTTTGCTCAAGTTTGATAACCCGCAGCGTCGGAAAGTCATTATTCAGAAGTATCAGGTTTTGCGGGCGCGCGCCGCGCCAGGAATAAATTGACTGATCGTCATCGCCCACCACGGTAAACCGGGCGCGGTTTCCCGCCAGTAGTTTCACCAGTTCATACTGGCTGGTGTTGGTATCCTGATATTCATCCACCAGCAGATAGCGAATTTTATTCTGCCAGCGCTCGCGCACCTCTTCATTACGCTGTAGCAGTAGCGTTGGCAGCAAAATAAGATCGTCAAAATCCAGTACATTGCACGCTTTCATATGCGCATCATATAAACCATAACAGTGCGCGAATACGCGATCCCGCTCGCCGCGCGCCTGTGCCGCCGCCTGCACCGGCGTTAAAAGATCGTTTTTCCAATTGGAGATTGTCGAGATTAGCTGCTGAAGCACAGTTTTATCGTCATCCAGCAGGCCTTCGCTTAATTCCTTTAATAATGCGGTTTGGTCCGTATCATCGAAGAGGGAGAAATTGGATTTCATGCCTAAGGCGGCATATTCACGTTTGATGATTTCCAGGCCCAGCGTATGAAACGTCGAAATAATCAATCCCCGCGCTTCTTTACGCCCCAGCGTCTGCGCAACGCGCTCTTTCATTTCACGCGCCGCTTTATTCGTGAAGGTGACAGCGGCGATGTGCTTCGCCTGATATCCGCATCCGCGGATTAGATGTGCGATTTTATTGGTAATAACGCGAGTCTTACCGGAACCGGCACCCGCCAGCACCAGACAGGGTCCGGTCACAAATTCAACGGCATCTTGCTGAGCAGGGTTCAGGCGCATAAGAAAGGTTACTCAATGACAGTAAAGTAAAAGCCATTTCAGGCACAGAGCGCATATCTACAGCCGGCGTCTCTGGCGCTTCAGGTTCGTCGAGGGAAAAACGCGTGGTAGTATATCGACCACATACACACTGACTCAAGGCGCTAACATGGCAAAAACGGCAGCAGCTCTCCATATCCTTGTAAAAGAAGAAAAACTGGCTTTGGATTTACTGGAGCAAATTAAAAACGGCGGCGATTTCGAAAAGCTGGCGAAAAAGCACTCAATTTGCCCGTCAGGCAAAAAAGGCGGTCATTTGGGTGAATTCCGTCAGGGACAAATGGTTCCGGCCTTTGATAAGGTTGTGTTTTCCTGCCCGGTGCTGGAGCCAACCGGCCCGCTGCACACACAGTTCGGCTATCACATCATCAAAGTATTGTACCGAAATTGAGATAGTACGAGGCAGAGCGCTACTGCGCCTGCCCTTTTTCATTTAAGTAGTGGATAAACTCCGCTCCCACCTCCTCTAACGTGAGGTGCTTAAACCTTTCCAGAATAAGCGTTTCTGCATCCGCCAGCGTTTGTGACATCACTCTGTTCACCCCTTTTTCCACCAGGCATTGCGGATTGTCATTGCGGTTTCCCAGAGCAAAAAGTGCCGGAGAGCCCAGCGCTATATAAATATCATACAGCGTCACGTCATAAGCGGCCCGGGATAACGTCCAGCCACCGTGATGGCCTTTACTGGAGTCCACAATTTTCCGCTCACGCAATCCAGCCAGAACTTTGCGAATAAATGCCGGATTTCCGTCAATAAATGCCGCCATTTGCTCCGATGTTAGCGGTTTTTCCATCTGCATGAGATGCAAAAGAATATGCAGCGTCGCAGAGAAAGAGTTATTCATTTTCATGCCGCTCACATTATGACATGCGCGGAAAACTAACAAGCCTCCCTCACATCATTACCGTCTCTGATAGATTGACGGATGAAAATATTATGATACTTTTGTTGTTACATAAGATTAAAGCAACAGGAGAAGATAATGTCTGACGCTGAGATATCACCCATTGCATTTTGGGAAGATCATTATCAGGCGATGTCCCCTTTAACGAATGGGATCCCCGGAAAAATTCTGGTGCGTTTTACCGAACATCTGTCACCAGGCAAGGCGCTGGAGCTTGGCTGCGGGCGCGGGGACGATGCCGTATGGCTCGCCAAAAAAGGCTGGCAAGTTACCGCACTAGACTTATCCTCCAGGGCCCTGGAATACGCTCGCGCAAACGCCAGTCGCGCCGGGGTCGATGGGAACATCGCTTTTACACAACACGACCTGACGCAAAGCTTCCCACAGGGGCAATACGATCTCATCGTCGCCTCTTTCCTTGAATCTCCTTTGACTTTCGATCGCTTCACCATTTTCCGCGCGGCATTTGATCGCATCGCACCGGGAGGTATGTTACTTATCACCTCACATGCGAAGCCGCCATGCTGGGGAAAACATGCCGATCGTCCTTTTTTGTCTGCCAAAGAGGCTTTCTCGCAGCTAGAGCCGGTCCCTGAAGGATGGGAAATCGTTTTCTGCGATGATGTTTCCCGCGTAATGAAAGGGCCGCAGGGTCAGGAAAGCGACGTATCGGATTCGGTGATTGCGCTACGTCGTGCCGTATAAAACATAGCGGCGGCTAACATAATACGTTTAGGCCGCCGCATTTATAGAAATGTATCACATCGTAAAAGCACGCGACGCAAGTACCAATTCACACCCACACTCTCACCGGGCGCAGAAGTTAACCGGCCACCGCAATACGTTTCATATCCGTCATATAGCCGCGTAATTTCCGCCCAACCTGTTCGATAGCGTGTTCGCGGATAGCTTCGTTAACATCGCGCAATTGGGCATTGTCTACCGCCTTTTCAGGGAAAGCCTGTCCTAAATCCCCCTTTTGTAACGTGGTCATAAATTCTTTTAGTAGCGGAATACAGGCATTCGAGAACAGATAATTTCCATACTCTGCGGTATCTGAAATAACCACGTTCATTTCATATAAGCGCTTACGGGCAATGGTATTCGCGATCAGCGGTAATTCATGCAGCGATTCGTAATAAGCAGATTCTTCTATAATGCCCGAAGCAACCATAGTATCGAACGCCAGTTCAACGCCGGCTTTAACCATAGCAATCATCAGCACGCCGTAATCAAAGTATTCCTGCTCTTCAATTTTATCCGCATACTGAGGCGCGTTTTCGAAGGCCGTTTTTCCCGTTTCTTCGCGCCACGTTAGCAGTTTTTTATCGTCATCTGCCCAATCCGCCATCATGCCGGAAGAAAATGCGCCGGAAATAATATCGTCCATATGCTTCTGAAACAGCGGCGTCATTATCGTTTTCAACTGTTCAGACAGCGCGTAGGCGCGCAGTTTGGCCGGGTTGGACAATCTGTCCATCATCAGAGTTATTCCGCCTTGCTTCAGGGCTTCGGTAACGGTTTCCCAGCCGTATTGAATAAACTTCTCCGCCCAGGCAGGGTCAGCGCCATCTGCAACCATTTTATCGAAGCACAGCAGCGAGCCGGTTTGCAGCATGCCGCACAAGATTGTCTGCTCGCCCATCAAATCAGACTTCACTTCTGCAACGAATGAAGATTCAAGCACGCCGGCGCGATGGCCGCCGGTTGCTGCGGCCCAGGCTTTCGCAATCGCCATTCCTTCGCCGCGCGGATCGTTCTCCGGATGCACGGCAACCAGCGTCGGCACGCCAAATCCCCGTTTATATTCTTCACGAACTTCCGTTCCCGGGCATTTTGGCGCTACCATCACGACCGTAATATCCTTACGAATTTGCTCACCGACTTCGACAATATTGAAGCCATGGGAATAGCCCAGCGCCGCACCATCTTTCATCATCGGCTGTACGGTTTTCACCACGTCGGAGTGCTGTTTGTCCGGCGTCAGGTTGACAACCAAATCCGCCTGCGGGATCAGTTCTTCATAAGTGCCCACCCGAAACCCGTTTTCCGTCGCTTTCCGCCAGGACGCGCGTTTTTCCGCAATCGCTTCTGCCCGCAGCGCGTAAGCGATATCCAGGCCGGAGTCGCGCATATTCAATCCCTGATTTAGCCCCTGGGCGCCACAGCCAACAATGACTACTTTTTTCCCTTTAAGGTAATTGGCGCCGTCGGCAAATTCCTCGCGCCCCATAAAGCGACACTTCCCTAATTGCGCCAACTGTTGGCGCAAATTCAGCGTATTAAAGTAGTTAGCCATGTCATACTCCGTCGATGTTGTGTGATGCCTGTTATTTTTCTGGCCTTTGCGCGAAGCGGTTAAACAACCTGAATGACTCACCCGCCGCTTGCCCGTTGAGATTCACTATATGACAGGAAATACGTTGCTGAAATTGATATATTAACAACATTACGTTGCATTTTCCGCAACGCATGTAAGAGGGCTTCATCACCGTGGATTTTCGCGACCTAAAAACATTTATACATCTGGCCGAAAGCCGCCATTTTGGCCGTAGCGCCAGGGCCATGCACGTCAGCCCTTCCACGCTCTCCCGGCAAATTCAGCGCCTGGAAGAGGATTTAGGGCAGGCCTTATTTATTCGCGATAACCGGACCGTCACGTTGACGGAGGCAGGCGAGGAGCTGCGAATGTTCGCTCAGCGAACGCTATTGCAATACCAGCAATTGCGCCACACTATCGATCAACAGGGCCCTTCACTGCTTGGCGAATTGCATCTGTTCTGCTCTGTGACTGCCGCCTATAGCCACCTGCCGCCCATCCTCGATCGTTTCCGCGCTGAACATCCGCTGGTTGAGATAAAACTCACCACGGGGGATGCGGCCGATGCCGTAGAGAAAGCGCTGTCGGGGGAAGCCGATTTAGCTATCGCCGGCAAGCCCGAGGCGCTGCCCGCTGCGGTCGCCTTTTCCACGCTGGACTATCTGCCGATTGCCATGATTGCGCCCGCGCTTCCCTGCCCGGTGCGCACGCAGGTCAGTCAGGCATCCCCGAGCTGGGAAGAAATCCCGTTTATTTTGCCCGATCAGGGGCCAGTCAGGCGGCGGATTGAGTTATGGTTCCGGCGCCAGAAAATCAGTAATCCCATTATTTATGCCACGGTCGGCGGACACGAAGCCATGGTCTCTATGGTCGCACTCGGCTGCGGCGTTGCTCTCATTCCTGAAGTTGTACTGGAAAATAGCCCTGAACCGGTGCGTAATCGTATCCAGATAATGGAGCGCAGCGATGATAAAACGCCGTTCGAACTCGGCGTTTGCGCACAAAAAAAGCGGCTGCATGAGCCGCTAATTAATGCCTTCTGGAAACTATTACCCGGGCAACGCTAACCGGCCAAAAAGAAACGAAATGCCGGGTTATCCGTTTCATCATGACACTCATAGCCCAGTTCATGCAGGCGCGTATCAAAATTCGGCTCGTGCTGTTCCAGTTCGAATGCCGCGAGAACGCGCCCGTAATCGGTGCCGTGGCTCCGATAGTGGAACAGTGAAATATTCCAGTGCGTACCCAGCGTTTGAAGGAATTTCAGCAGCGCCCCCGGCGCTTCCGGGAATTCAAAACTGTATAAACGCTCGCGTAGCGCACGCGAAGGACGCCCGCCCACCATATAGCGCACATGCAGCTTGGCCATCTCATCATCAGAGAGATCGACCACGCCATAACCCCGATCCGTTAAGAGCTGAATGATCTCCCGCCGTTCTTCAAAACCGCGGCTCAGGCGCACCCCAACAAAAATACAGGCGGAACGGCTGTCAGCTAAACGATAATTAAACTCCGTGATCGCCCGGCCGCCTAATTGCTGACAAAAAGTGAGAAAGCTGCCTTTCTCTTCAGGAATAGTCACCGCCAGCAGCGCTTCACGCTGCTCCCCCAGTTCACACCGCTCGGACACATAGCGCAAACCGTGGAAGTTAACGTTAGCGCCGGAAAGCACGTGCGCCAGCCGCTCGCCGCGAATAGCGTGCTGCTGGATATATTTTTTCATTCCCGCCAGCGCCAGCGCACCGGACGGTTCTGCAACGGCGCGCACATCGTCGAACAAATCTTTCATGGCGGCGCAAATCGCATCGCTGTCCACGGTGACAATATCGTCAATATGCGCCTGACATAAACGGAACGTCTCATCGCCGATACGTTTGACCGCCACGCCTTCGGCAAACAGGCCTACGCGCGGTAAATCAACGGGCTGCCCCGCCTCCAGCGCTGCGCGCAGGCAGGCGGCATCTTCGGCTTCTACGGCAATCACTTTAATTTGCGGCATAAGCTGCTTGATGAGCACGGCCACGCCAGCCGCCAGGCCACCGCCACCGACCGGCACAAAAATCCTGTCGATATGAGCATCCTGCTGCAACAACTCCAGCGCCAGGGTGCCTTGCCCGGCGATAACGGCCGGATGATCGAACGGGGGAACATAGGTGTACCCCTGTTGTTCAGCCAACGCGATGGCTTTCGCCTTGGCCTCGTCGAAATTGTTCCCGTATAGCAGTACTTCTGCACCAAAGCCGCGAACGGCATCCACCTTAATATCCGGTGTGGTAACGGGCATAACTATCAGCGCCTGAATTTGTAAGCGCTGCGCGGAAAGCGCCACGCCCTGGGCGTGGTTCCCCGCTGAAGCGGTAATGACGCCGTGGGCTTTTTGCTCCGCCGTAAGCCCCGCTATCATCGCGTAAGCGCCGCGCAGTTTGAAGCTGTGTACCGGCTGGCGGTCTTCACGCTTCACCAGGATGACGTTATCCAGGCGCGCAGACAGCTTGCCCATCGTCTGCAGCGGCGTTTTCTGGACCACTTCATAGACCGGCGAGCGCAGGATCGCCCGTAGATATTCCGCGCCACTCAGCGCGTCTGCGCTACGTTGGGTCGCTGGCATCGGTTATCCCCCCAGCTTGCTTTTATCACGCACGGCGCCCCGATCGGCGCTGGTGGCCAGGCTTGCGTAGGCGCGCAGTGCATAGGAAACTTCGCGCTGCCGGTTGCGCGGAGTCCAGGCGTCTGCGCCTCGCGCATCCTGTACTTCCCGCCGCGCGGCCAATTCACGGTCACTGACATCAAGCTGAATACTGCGCCCAGGGATATCGATAGTAATAACATCGCCATTTTCAATCAGGCCGATATTGCCGCCACTCGCCGCTTCCGGAGAAACATGCCCAATGGAAAGCCCTGAGGTGCCACCGGAAAAACGCCCATCGGTAATTAGCGCGCAGGATTTACCTAACCCCATCGACTTGAGAAAACTGGTGGGATACAGCATTTCCTGCATGCCAGGGCCGCCTTTCGGGCCTTCATAGCGAATAACCACGACATCGCCGGCGACCACTCCGCCGCCTAAAATCGCGTCTACTGCCTCTTCCTGGCTCTCAAAGACTTTTGCCGCCCCTTTGAACGTCAGGTTTCCTTCGTCCACGCCGGCGGTTTTAACGATGCAGCCGTTTTCCGCAAAATTGCCGTACAGCACCGCCAGCCCGCCGTCCTGGCTATAGGCGTGCTCTCGGGAACGAATACATCCCTGCGCGCGATCGGTATCCAGAGCATCCCAGCGGCATGACTGGGAGAATGCCTGCGTCGTCCGGATCCCCGCAGGACCAGCGCTATACATTTGTTTCACGTCTTCATCTTGCGTCAGCATCACATCATACTGCGCCAGCGTCTGCACCAGCGTCAGCCCCAGCGCGTTCTTCACGTTACGGTTGAGCAATCCAGCGCGCTCCAGTTCGCCCAGGATAGCAATAACGCCGCCCGCCCGATGAACATCTTCCATATGATATTTTTGCGTGCTGGGTGCGACCTTGCATAATTGCGGCACCCTGCGCGATAACCTATCAATATCGCTCATGGTAAAATCAATTTCCGCTTCCTGCGCGGCCGCCAGCAGATGCAGCACGGTGTTTGTCGATCCGCCCATCGCAATATCCAGCGTCATCGCATTTTCGAACGCCGCTTTATTCGCGATATTGCGCGGCAGCGCGCTGGCGTCATCTTGCTCGTAATACCGCTTTGTCAATTCAACGATGCGCTTTCCCGCATTGATAAACAGCGTCTTACGATCGGCGTGCGTTGCCAATAGCGAACCATTGCCCGGCTGCGATAACCCAAGCGCCTCAGTAAGGCAGTTCATGGAATTGGCGGTAAACATGCCGGAGCAGGAGCCGCAGGTTGGGCATGCGGAGCGCTCTATCTGCTCGCTCTGGCTATCTGAAACGTTCGGGTCGGCGCCCTGAATCATCGCATCCACCAGATCCAGCTTGATAATTTTATCGGAAAGTTTTGTTTTGCCGGCTTCCATGGGGCCGCCCGAGACAAAAATCACCGGGATATTCAACCGCAGCGCGGCCATAAGCATCCCTGGCGTAATTTTATCGCAGTTCGAAATGCATACCATCGCATCGGCGCAGTGCGCGTTGACCATGTATTCAACGGAGTCCGCGATTAGCTCACGCGAGGGCAGAGAATAGAGCATTCCGCCGTGTCCCATCGCAATACCATCATCAACCGCAATAGTATTGAATTCTTTTGCAACCCCGCCTGACGCCTCAATTTGCTCTGCCACCAGCTTCCCTAAATCGCGCAAATGTACGTGGCCGGGGACAAACTGCGTGAATGAGTTAACCACGGCGATAATCGGCTTCCCAAAATCATCATCCGTCATGCCAGTGGCGCGCCACAGCGCGCGGGCGCCCGCCATATTACGGCCGTGTGTCGTTGTCGCAGAACGGTACTTCGGCATACTTAACACTCCCAGTCTGTCTTGTTCTTTCTTATTTATCGTTGGCCTTTCAGGCACCAGCGGGAACGAGCGCTGGCGCAAGCAGGCAAGCGTTATAGTGCGCGTTTTAGGCAGGGTTCACGGGATCCAGCCAGCCCCATTTATCTTCTGTCTCACCGCTAAACAGGCCAAAGAATGCCTGTTGAATACGTTTAGTCACCGGGCCACAGCGCCCTTCTCCGACCTGAATGCCGTCAACGCTGCGTACCGGGGTAATTTCTGCGGCGGTCCCTGACATAAAGACTTCATCTGCCAGGTATAGCGATTCACGGGATAAGACCTGCTCACGAACTTCAATCCCGGCATTCTTCGCCAGTTTAATGATGGCGTCGCGCGTAATGCCCGGCAGAGCGGAAGAGGTAAACGGCGGCGTAAATAACACGCCGTCTTTAACTTCGAATAGATTTTCGCCTGCGCCTTCAGAGATATAGCCATGTACGTCCAGCGCGATACCCTCCTGGTAGCCGTGGCGCCGCGCTTCGCTACCGACTAACAGAGAAGATAGATAATTTCCCCCCGCTTTTGCAGCGGTAGGGATAGTATTCGGCGCCGCGCGATTCCATGAGGAGACCATGGCATCAATGCCCTGATCTAACGCCTCTGCACCTAAATAGGCTCCCCACGGAAATGCGGCTATCATAATATCGGTGTTATAGCCTTCAGGCGGATTAACACCCATTCCGACGTCTCCCACAAAGACAAGCGGACGAATATAGGCGCTTGAAAGTTTGTTTTTACGCAGAACGTCACGGCAGGCTTCCATTAGCGCATCAACGCTTAACGCCACCGGGAAACGGTAAATTTTGGCGGAATCATGCAGGCGCTGCATGTGTTCGCGATGGCGAAATACCACCGGTCCTTTATGAGAGTCATAGCAGCGAATACCTTCAAATACCGACGTACCGTAATGCAGGGCGTGCGACATAACGTGAACTTTCGCCTCCGCCCACGGCACCATCTCACCATTGAACCAGATGTAGTCAGCTTTCTTCGTCGTCATTACTCTCTTCCTTTGCGCTCAGGCGCGAATTTGTTGTGATGTGGATTGGTGAATCTCAACGCAGGCGACATCCACCAGTTTATTTAATTGCGTAAACAGTAGTTCTACCGGCCGCTGGCTGGCAATGGTTAACGCAATGTTTATGTCTCCGGGGTTGCCGGCAGCCTCCATATTCATGGCGCAAATATGAAAACCACGGTGGCGGATTACGCGTATTACCCGCTCCAGCGTTTCAGGGCGTGAACGCGCCTGCACGGCAAGTTGATGTTGTATCATGAAACTTTCTCCAGCATTTGTGAGTTGCTAGCGCCGGGAGGCACCAGAGGCCAAACGTTTTCAAGCGCATCAATCGAGACGTGAAGCAAATAGGGGCCGGGGCTGTTCAGCATGGTATTAAGCGCTGCATCAACCTGATCTTTGCGGGTAATACGCTGGCCCGGTATATCAAACGCGCTGGCCAGCGTGAGGAAGTCGGGATTATCAGAGAGGTTGGTTTCACTGTAGCGCTCACTGAAAAAAAGCTGCTGCCACTGGCGTACCATCCCCAGCCGCTGGTTGTCCAGCAGCACGATTTTCAACGGCAGGCGTCGACGTTTTACCGTCCCTAACTCCTGGATGTTCATCATGAATGAGCCATCGCCGGAAACACAAATAACGATATCCTCTGGCCGCGCTACCTGAGCGCCAACGGCCGCAGGCAACCCAAACCCCATCGTGCCCAAACCGCTGGAGGTGATAAAGTTTTCCGGGCGACTAAATGACATGTGCTGCGCCGCCCACATTTGGTGCTGTCCGACATCCGTTGTCACTACGCTATTAGCAGGTTTCTTTTCTGAAAGTTGCTTCAGTAATAATGGGGCATAGATAGCCTCGCCGGGATGGTCGTAACGCCAGGCGTGCTCAGCCTTCAGCGCGCGAATTTCAGCGCGCCATTCATCAATTGCCAGCGCCTGCTGCAAGGCTGGTAAGATGCGATTTATATCTCCCGGCAAAGCAATGTGCGCCTGGCGCAGTTTATTCATTTCTGCAGGATCGATATCCAAATGAATGACGCGGGCATTTGGGGCAAAAGTGTTCAGCTTGCCGGTAACGCGATCGTCAAACCGCGCGCCGATAGCAAACAATAAATCACACTGTTGAACTGCCAGATTGCCTGCCCGGTTACCGTGCATCCCGAGCATTCCCAGGTAATGAGGGTCCTGAGCGTCTACGCATCCCAGCCCTTTCAGCGTACATACGGAGGGAATCTTCGTTGCCGCAATAAATTCGTGCAGCGCGGGGACGGCATGCGCCATCCCTACTCCACCGCCGATGTACAGCACGGGTTTTTTAGAAGCAAAGAGCATTTCCCTTGCCTGGCGCATCGTCGGGAGCGGCAGGTCTGCGGCGTCTTTTACCGCGCTCAAAAACGGTTCTGGCTCCCCTTCTGTCAGTTGAATATCTTTGGGAATATCAATCAAAACCGGTCCAGGTCGGCCAGTTCCCGCAATCTCAAAGGCTTCTGCGATAATTTGCGGCAACTCGTCCAGCGACTGAACTAAAAAACTATGTTTGGTACAGGCCAGCGATAATCCCAATACATCAATTTCTTGAAAGGCATCAGTGCCCATCAAGGGAGCGGCTACCTGGCCGGTGATAGCCACCACCGGTACGGAGTCCAGTAATGCATCTGCCAACCCGGTCAGTAGATTTGTCGCCCCCGGGCCGGAGGTCGCAATACATACTCCCGTACTTCCCGTTGCGCGCGCATAGCCAATTGCAGCCATTGCCGCGCCTTGCTCATGTCGGCACAGTAGATGTTCAACGCCGCCGTCATACAGTGCATCGTAGACCGGCATTATTGCTCCACCAGGATATCCAAATACTGTTTTAACACCCTGCGTTCGCAACGCATGAACTACCCACTGTGCCCCATTCATAGTTATTTCTCCGATCGTCTGTTCGATAAACAGGATTTTGTGCTACTGCTCATTCTCTGCTCACCTCATCGCATAACACTGACCAATAAAAAACCCCCGGACCTGGCGGTGCGGGGGTTTTGTCGATTCTGGCTTGATATTTAAGCCTTTCTTCTCCCAAATGCTGCCCCGCACGATGGTTTAATAATCACCACCACGCTAATCACGACAAGGCTGAGCACACTTAGAAGAGCTTTCATTAACAATCCGTTCGTTTCATCTTTCGAAGTAATGTCTACAGAGGTAACACAGAGCATAAATTAATGACAAGCTTTTTTTCGAGAGACTTAAATAACGTTTAAAGCGATGAAATATAATTCCCTTATTAATCATTAAGATAATTTAATATGAAAATATTTCATGGATGCCGCTGCCAGGTTTAAAAATATGAAAATCAGTTAACGCCTAATTTCTTCGAGTAAGCGTCTATTTGCTATGAAAAATAAACAAATAAAGACTAAGTTCTGGATATCTCTTCACAATAAGAAAACCGCATAATTCCACAAGGAAATGAATTAGCCCATAGTTTCCTCATACGGGAGGAGTTATGGCACTAGCAACTGTTTATACGCGAGCGGCTTTTGGTATTACTGCGCCACTAGTCACCGTTGAGGTACATATAAGCCCGGGTCTTCCGGGATTGACGCTGGTAGGGCTACCAGAAACAACGGTGAGAGAGGCTCGGGATCGCGTTCGTAGTGCAATAATCAATAGTGGATACCAATTCCCCGCTCGTAAAATCACCATCAATCTTGCACCCGCAGATTTGCCCAAAGAAGGAGGGCGGTACGATTTGCCCATCGCCCTGGGCCTGCTGGTTGCATCTGAGCAGCTTAACGGCGATCGGCTAGGCAACTATGAGTTTATTGGTGAATTAGCGCTTACAGGCTCGCTAAGAGGGGTTTGTGGAGCAATCTCAAGCGTCATGGAGGCTCGAAAATCAAAGCGATTCGCCGTTATTGCCATAGACAACGCCGCTGAAGCAGGCCTGGCAGGCGCAGAAGAAAGCTTTATTGCCGCGCACCTAACAGATGTATGCGCATTTTTGGAAGGCAGGTCTGAGCTACAGTTTCCTCCCTTTCAATCATCTGAATATCAAAGTGCACCTCATGACCTCAATGAAATTATTGGGCAGCACCAGGGGAAAAGGGCGCTGGAAATCGCCGCGACGGGAGGACATAACCTTATGTTCATTGGCCCTCCGGGCACGGGAAAAACAATGCTAGCTAGCCGCCTCAACGGGCTTTTACCACCATTAAGCAATCATGAAGCTCTTGAAAGTGCGGCTATTATGAGCCTTGTTAACCCCCAAAGATTACAGCAACTCTGGCGCCAGCGCCCTTTCAGAACCCCGCACCATAGCGCGTCTCTTACGGCAATGGTTGGCGGTGGAGCTATGCCATTGCCCGGTGAAATTTCACTGGCGCATAATGGTGTCCTGTTCCTGGACGAATTACCGCAATTTGAAAAGCGCGTTTTAGATGCGCTGCGCGAACCTATCGAGTCCGGAGAAATCACCATTTCTCGCACGCGCGCTAAAATTTGCTATCCCGCACGCTTCCAGCTTATTGCCGCAATGAATCCCAGCCCGACGGGGCATTACCAGGGGAACCATAATCGTTGCACGCCGGAACAAACCTTACGTTATCTGGAACGGTTATCTGGCCCCTTCCTTGACCGATTCGATATGTCTTTAGAAATCCCTTTATTGCCCCCGGGAATATTAAGCCAGCACCCTACTCCTGGAGAAAGTAGCGCGTTAGTCAAAACCCGCGTAGCTGATGGCTGGCAGCGGCAACAACAGCGCCAGGATAAACTAAATGCACGATTATCGAACCATGAAATATCGAAGTTTTGTAGCCTTCAAAAAGAAGATGCACAATGGCTTGAAGAGGCGTTGTTACAGCTTGGGCTATCCGTACGCGCCTGGCAGCGATTATTAAAAGTAGCGCGAACTATCGCTGATATAGAAAAGGCAAAAGAAATTAAGCGAGAACATTTACAGGAAGCGCTGAGTTATCGGGCGATAGACAGACTACTTATTCATTTAGGGAAAATGGTTTCATAAGCCATTTTCAAAAAAATCTCTTTAAAACCCTTTACTCATGCTTATCTCCACAAAGAAAAAATGAGAAGGATTGAATGCCCTGGCTTACGAAAGGGATTTTCTGTTTGTTCAATCGCAGGTCACCTATATCTCATACTTGAAATTCGCAGGGCTAATTAGATCTAAACAAAACCGGCTATGCCTTTGCTATTCTATCCACGCTAAATCAGCCCGGATGTTTCGAATCAAACGCTGAGTAAAAAATGGATTCCACCTGTAGCCGAGGTTACTGTCGGGGATGATCCCCGACAGATTATGCTGATATGCGAGTACCCACCTGAATATCATTAGTGTGTACTGGCAGTGTATTCAGGCCCAGACCACTGCCTCTTTTGAAACATCAATCATCGGTATCAGTATAGTCTTCTGCGCCATCCATTTGCGGTTTGCCGCCTGACAGCGTGTGAAAACGTCTGGGTCGTTTGATACGAGCCATGTATTTAGACCATACGCGTTCAGCTTCTGTTGCTGGTTCACGCTGCCCGCGGCAAACCTCTACAAACTGCTGCTCTTCTGCAGTTGCTGGGTTACGTTTACCAAGATCCAGTTCATTAAAAGCGTATCCATAACGCTCCAGAACCTGCGCCTCTTTAATCGTAAAATCACCGTGGCGCGAAAACCCACGCGGATAATGTTTAGTGTCGAAAAACCGATTAGATGTCGTAAAGCTTTCCGCCATCTTATACGCTCCTAATTCTTCTTGGCCGAGCTATTTATGGCGCGGAGTATTAGTTACGCTTGACAGAGTGTAAAACAAAACATTTAAATCATAACGACAAAAAAATTTCAGGAGCTTGCAGTGGATACAGAATTACTTAAAACTTTCCTTGAAGTCAGCCGAACCCGACACTTTGGCCGGGCAGCTGAGGCCCTGTATCTTACTCAATTCGCGGTTAGCTTCCGTATTCGCCAGCTTGAAACCCAGCTCGGCGTTAATTTATTCACACGCCATAGAAATAATATTCGACTTACCCCTGCAGGAGAACGCTTACTACCGTATGCAGAAAATCTGATGAGCACTTGGTGTCAACAACGGGTAAAAAGTGATCCACTTACCGTCACCACCAACGGTCTAA
>CALYPF010000026.1 GCA_945271245.1 uncultured Enterobacteriaceae bacterium
GGATCAGTTTTCAACCGCTGGGGTGGATCAGTTTTGCACCGTTGGTAACAGCTCCAACCTAAATAGCTATCTGCCCATAGTGTTAATACGAGAATACTGATTGCTAATGTAGAAAGAAAAAATCGATGACAGATAGCAGTCGTAAATTTTTAAATACGCATTTTTTATAAGGCAAAATTTGATTATTATTAAAAAAACCACCGCACCAGGATACTCAGTGCGGCTGGCTTCTAATGCGCCACGGTGAGAAGCATCCCGAAATAATAGATAAATCAGCATCATATCTTTATCACGCATTACAAAACTATCAATGCCGTTACCATAGTTATATTTTATTGTGATGTTGCTTTAGTTAGGGCTATTTTACCTTTATGCAATTAGCCTAAATATAGAAAAACGGTGTTCCTATGAAGATTTTCTCTAAATCTCTAA
This sequence comes from uncultured Enterobacteriaceae bacterium, assembly GCA_945271245.1. Classification (GTDB taxonomy): domain Bacteria; phylum Pseudomonadota; class Gammaproteobacteria; order Enterobacterales; family Enterobacteriaceae; genus Apirhabdus; species Apirhabdus apintestini. The sequence goes on from CALYPF010000026.1 coordinate 433, forward strand.
ATCTCTAAATCTCTAAATCTCTGAAGAATAACTAACTTAAGTCTTCGAATTAAAATGATTAACAAGGAGGATTATTCGGGAATAACAGTCTTCCTGTATCAGGAATAATATTCGATAGCATCAGCGGCTAAATTCGCCGCTGAATAGGCGACCATAAAATCAGAGTTAGTATTTATCCGTTATGAAAACGCTAAATATTGGGAAATGGAACTTAACCAATCAGCACTAACTAACCGCAACCTGCAGATTGCCAGAATATCTCCGGCATAAAATTATAGACAATTAGAGATAAAACGCATCCAGATGAATGTATTTATAAAGCATTACATATTTCGAAAATGGAGGATAAGATATCCTCCATTTTTTATTATTTTAGCTCAGGCTGATGCCAGCCTGAGCTTTATATTTAACTTAACCGCCCATGGCACTGTTTATATTTCTTACCAGATCCACACGGGCAGGGATCGTTACGCCCTACTTTACGATCCCCCGTTTGTGCAGCTAAAGAAGCCGCCGCTTCGGCATCGTCATCATGGTGGCTAAGCTGCTGCATGCTGGCAAGATGTTCCGCCTCTTCACGACGCTGCTGCTCCATCGCCTCAACTTCTTCTGGCATCCGCACCTGAACCTTACTCAGTGTGCTAACCACTTCGTATTTCAACGACTCCAGCACTGCCGCAAACATTGCGAACGATTCCCGCTTATATTCTTGCTTAGGATCTTTTTGCGCATATCCACGTAAATGAATCCCCTGACGCAGGTAATCCATTGCCGCCAGGTGCTCTTTCCACAATGAATCCAGCGTCTGTAGCATTACGCCTTTTTCAAAATTGCGCATCATTTCAATGCCGACAATCTCTTCTTTCTCCTGATAGACTTCAATTGCCCACTGCAGAATACGCTCACGCAGCGTCTCTTCATGCAGTTCAGGTTCTTTATCGAGCCATTCAGCAATCGGCATATCGAGATCAAAATCGTTTTTCAGGCGTTCCTGCAACCCCGGGATATCCCACATTTCCTCAAGAGACTGAGGCGGAATGTGCGCATCGATAGTGGTCTTGAAAACATCTTCACGAATGCTGGCGATGGTTTCACTGATATCATCAGCATCGAGCAACTCATTACGCTGCGTATAAATGGCCCGACGCTGATCGTTTGCAACATCATCATATTCCAGCAATTGCTTACGAATATCGAAGTTACGACTTTCAACTTTACGCTGTGCATTAGCAATAGCTTTTGTTACCCAGGGATGTTCAATCGCTTCACCGGGTTTCATTCCCAGCCGGCGCATCATGTTTGAAACGCGATCGGAGGCGAAAATACGCATCAGCGCATCTTCCATTGATAGATAAAAGCGAGAAGACCCTGCGTCCCCTTGACGCCCCGAGCGGCCACGCAGCTGATTATCAATACGGCGCGATTCATGGCGCTCGGTGCCTATAATATGCAAACCGCCGGCTTCCAGCACTGCATCGTGGCGCTTCTGCCATTCCGCTTTAATTTGTGCAATTTGTTCTTCGCTGGGAGCTTCATGCTGCGCAACTTCTGTCTGCCAGCTACCTCCCAGCATGATGTCAGTACCGCGCCCGGCCATGTTCGTGGCAATAGTCACCGTCCCAGGATAACCGGCCTGAGCGACGATATCTGCTTCATGTGCGTGAAACTTGGCATTCAGAACATTATGCTGGATACCCGCTTTTTTCAGCTCCTGAGAAACCAACTCTGACTTTTCAATAGAAATAGTACCAACCAGTACCGGCTGCCCTTTTGCCGTACGCTCTTTGATATCTTCAATTATCGCCGCAATTTTTTCTGCCTCTGTCATGTAAACCAGATCGGGCAAATCTTTACGGATCATCGGCCTGTTGGTAGGAACAACAATAGTATCTAGCTTATAAATAGAACTAAATTCAAATGCTTCGGTGTCAGCAGTTCCCGTCATTCCCGCCAGTTTCACGTAAAGGCGGAAATAGTTCTGGAAGGTAATAGAAGCCAGCGTCTGATTCTCATTCTGAATATCAACGCCTTCTTTTGCTTCTACGGCCTGGTGCAACCCATCAGACCAGCGGCGCCCTTGCATGGTACGCCCGGTATGTTCATCAACAATAATGACTTCACCCTCTTTTACGATGTAATCTACATCTCGGGTGAATAGCGCATGGGCGCGTAAAGCGGCGGTGACGTGATGCATCAGCATAATATTGGCCGGGGAGTAAAGCGATTCGCCTTCTTCCATGATGCCTTCACGTACTAATAATTCTTCAACCAGCACCAACCCACGCTCGGTCAGGTTAACCTGGCGCGCTTTTTCATCAACGGAGAAGTGGCCCTCTCCCTGAAAAGTATCGGAGTCTTCTTTTTCCTGGCGAATCAAATGTGGAATGATTTTATCAACTTTGCGGTACAGCTCGGAGCTATCTTCCGCTGGCCCTGAAATGATGAGTGGGGTACGAGCTTCGTCGATAAGGATAGAGTCGACCTCATCCACCAGCGCATAGTGAAGCTTACGCTGCACGCGTTCTTCCGGGCTAAACGCCATATTATCGCGAAGATAATCAAACCCGTATTCATTATTAGTACCGTAGGTGATATCAGCCGCATAGGCTTCGCGTTTGGCTGGTGCAGGCATCCCCGGCAGATTGATGCCAACCGACAGCCCCAGGAATTCAAACAGCGGACGGTTATTTTCCGCATCGCGCTGAGCAAGATAATCATTGACGGTAACAACATGCACCCCCTTACCGCTAAGCGCGTTAAGATAGGCAGGCAGTGTCGCAGTAAGAGTTTTACCTTCCCCGGTACGCATTTCAGCGATACAGCGATCGTTTAGCACCATGCCGCCAATAAGCTGGACATCAAAGTGACGCATGCCAAATACGCGCTTACTGGCTTCACGTACTACGGCAAACGCTTCAGGCAGGAGTGACTCTTCCGATTCTCCTTTTCTCAAGCGATCGCGAAATTCTACGGTTTTATGTTTAAGCTCATCATCAGAAAGCTGTTCCATTGCCGGTTCCATTGCATTAATTTTTGCAACGGCTTTACGCATACGGCGTAAGGTACGGTCATTACGGCTACCAAATACTTTAGTCAATACTTTAATTAGCATAAATAAGGTCTCAAACGTCCCATTTAACGGGAAAATCACCAATAGTAAAAAAACAGTTTTAGCTAAGGTGAAGTGGCCCAGCGCGAATACCCCGGACCCGGCTAAGCCAGTAAGGAATGCTGAAAGTCAGTGCTGGAGCAAAATTAACCTTCTGATGTACAGAGGTAATTTCCAGTGGACGCTCTTGGGTCAGCAGTACGCTAAGCGTGTCCAGCAGTGCAGTGTGGTGAGCCTGAAGCGGCAAGGTTGCCTGAACTGGCGGAGTTGCAGAGGGAGCCAGTACAAAAGAGAGATGACGAATTACCGTGCGAATCGCATGCTGTTGCCAGTAATCGACGGTAAAGGACGCACGACGATTATTTTCCTGAAGCAACACCAAGTTATTCAGGTTAACTGCTATCAGGCGCTCAGCGCGAAGTGTAGCATTTTCAGAAGGCGCGGCGCGATCCGTGCTGTTATTTAGCGCGGGTAAACCTAAGCCAGCCGCAACCATCCCCAACAGGAGATGCGGCCAGAAGTAACGCCTGCCAAATTGTCGCCAACGAGAGAAAATACCTGTCACTGCGCCACCAAAAATGAAAATATCGCGCATCCATAATCGCGAAATATGTGCCAAATAATATCATTAATCCATCGTAGCGGCACCCGGTAATCAATAAATGCAGATAAAGCACGGGATAAATCGCAAAAAGCGCTACGACTATTTCCTCTGACCATTAACTGACAAGGCATGTTGATGACTAGTATTGAAAAGCCAGAGAGCGGCTCCCTATCCGCATGAGAATTGTTAGCTTCAATACAGTATCCATGATTCTCTGACAAACGGCGCATAAATCATTTCTGACGCTGCAAAGATATTCATGGAGGGAATGCGTTTTTTTAACAGAATTATCCAAATGCCTCGCCGGAGCCTAAATTTATGGAAGCTCTTTTTAAACGAAAACTCACGGCCATGAAGGCATTAAGTTAAGTAAGGTCAGAATATGCAACGGTGTGAATGTGGCAGGCTCATTATACCAGTAGTTATTGGATACATAGAGAGTAGATATACTTCATACATAGAATGATAAGCGAGCAGGCATAAAAAAACGGCTGATGCGCCAGGCCGGAGAGAGTGCCAGACGAATCAACCGTCAATATTTGAACTATATATTACGCCAGAACTGCAGACGGAGCTTTAAACGCCAGCGGTAATTCCGCGTCGTCTTCGAAAGTGACGTATTCCCAGGCTTCCTGTTTAGCCAGCACAGCCTGGAGCAGCTTATTATTCAAGGCATGTCCAGATTTGTATGCTGTGAAAGCACCAATGATATTGTGCCCACACATAAACAAATCGCCTATCGCATCCAGCATTTTGTGGCGAACAAATTCGTCATCAAACCGCAGGCCATCTTCATTTAGAACGCGATAATCATCTACGACAATAGCGCAATCAAAGCTTCCGCCTAGCGCCAAACCGCGAGACTGAAGGTATTCAATATCACGCATAAAACCGAAGGTACGAGCACGGCTAATCTGGCGCATAAAAGCATCGGCAGAGAAATCCATACGATAACGCTGACTGCTGGCATCGATCGCCGGATGGTTAAAATCAATGGTAAAATCCAGTGAAAAACCATTATACGGTTTGAACTCAGCCCACTTATCGCCATCTTCAACGCGGACAGTTTCCTTAATGCGAACAAATTTCTTCGCTGTATTGAGTTCTTCGATACCCGCATCGAGCAGCAGATAGACGAAAGGCGCCGCGCTACCATCCATGATCGGAATTTCTGGTGCGTTCACTTCAACGACTATGTTATCAATGCCTAACCCAGCCAGAGCAGCATTTAAGTGCTCGACGGTAGAAATCCGCACATCGTGCTCGTTCACCAGGCAGGTACAAAGCATGGTATCACGCACGGATTTGGCATCAGCCGGAAAATCAACCGGTGGATTCAAGTCTGTGCGACGATAGATGACCCCGGTGTTAGCCGGCGCAGGTCGCAGAGTCAGAGAGACTTTCTTGCCGGTATGTAACCCGACGCCAGTCGCCTGAACAATGCGTTTTAATGTCCTTTGTTTGATCATCGTATAATCTCACCAAATTACTTATCCAACCGAGAGTGTACATCACAATCGGCAGGCCAGTTTAGCACAAAGAGCCGGAATACCCAACTTCCAGCTTATTCTTAATCGGCCTGTTTACGCAGAAACGCCGGAATATCCAGATAATCTGGCTCTTTTGTCGTTTGAGCATTATTGTCATTGACCACTTTGGCGACGGTTTTCTGTTCTTGAGTCAATGGCGTCATACCGTGTTGCTGATAGCGATCTATCGCGGGCTGCTGCATTTGCTGCTGCTTATTAGTGACCAGCGTAATTTCCGGACGCTTATCCATACCAATGCCCGTAGCAACCACGGTAACTCGCAGCTCATCATTCATTTCCGGATCGAGCGAGGTACCAATTACTACCGTGGCATTATCAGACGCAAAAGCGCGGATCGTATTACCAACGGTCTCAAATTCATCCAGACGTAGATCGAAACCTGCCGTAATGTTGACCAGAACGCCGCGAGCACCAGAAAGATCGATATCTTCGAGCAGCGGACTGGAAATCGCCATTTCTGCGGCTTCTTCCGCGCGGTCTTCGCCGTTAGCAACGCCAGATCCCATCATCGCGTAGCCCATTTCAGACATCACGGTACGCACATCGGCAAAGTCGACGTTCATCAACCCCGGACGAGTGATCAGTTCGGCTATCCCCTGAACCGCACCTTTAAGCACATCGTTAGCGGCGCCGAAAGCATCCAACAGCGAGATACCGCGCCCCAGTACTTTTAGAAGCTTATCGTTAGGAATAGTAATCAGCGAATCGACATGCTTAGATAGCTCAGCAATACCCTGCTCAGCGAAAGCCATGCGCTTTTTACCTTCAAAATTAAACGGTTTAGTGACAACGGCAACGGTCAGTATGCCTAAATCCTTCGCCACTTCAGCGACAACAGGTGCTGCACCAGTACCGGTGCCGCCGCCCATACCGGCAGCGATAAATACCATGTCCGCCCCTTCCAGCGCCGCGCGCAGCGCTTCGCGATCTTCATCCGCAGCGTTACGGCCTACTTCAGGATTTGCGCCTGCGCCTAACCCTTTGGTAATACCGCTACCAATCTGGATAGTCTGGCCAACCGCCGTTTTACGCAGCGCCTGAGCGTCAGTATTAACAGCGAAGAACTCTACCCCTTCGATGCGCTCGCGCACCATGTGCTCTACGGCATTGCCGCCGCCGCCGCCGACGCCGATGACTTTAATCACCGCGTCGTTGGTCAGTTCCATCGGTTCAAACATAGTTTCTCTCCGTTTTATGCCTGTCGCTTGAGATCGCAACAATTCCGATCTCTTAAAAATTAAAATTCTTTCTTAAGCCAGGTATTAATGCGCTTAAACCATGACCCGACTGATGTACGTTTTTCCACTTCAGCCTCACCGCTCAGATGAGTCTCTTTCCCGTAGTGCAAAAGCCCTACCGCCGTTGAGTAATAAGACGCCTGCGCATAATCTGTGAGACCTGTGATATTTAATGGCTGCCCAATGCGCACCTGCGTATGGAACACGCGCTGTGCGCACTCTGCCAGCCCTTCAATTTGCGCAGCCCCGCCGGTCAATACAATGCCTGCGGCTAAATGGTGCTTAACCCCTTGCTGACGCAGCTGCTCCTGTAGCTGAAGAATTTCCTCATTCACCAGGTTTAGCAGCTCGGCGTAGCGAGGTTCAATGACTTCAGCCAGCGTTTGGCGCTGCAGGCTGCGCGGCGGCCGCCCACCGACACTCGGGACTTCAACATTCTCATCTTTTCCGACAATTGAACCTAAAGCGCAGCCGTGCCGCACTTTAATAGCTTCAGCGTCGCTCGGCGGCGTACCGAAAGCGTAGGCGATATCGCTGGTCACGACATTTCCTGCGTAAGGAATGACTTTAGTGTGACGCAGGGCACCGCCGGTATATACCGCAATGTCCATTGTACCACCGCCGATATCGACCACACAGACACCCAGCTCGCGCTCATCTTCCGTTAATACTGAATAGCTGGACGCCAAACCCGCGAAAATAAGTTGGTCAACTTTTAGGCCGCATCGTTCAACTGCTTTCACGATGTTTTTCGCCATATCGTTATGGCAGGTGATGAGATGCACTTTTGCCTGCATTCTCACGCCCGATAAGCCTACCGGATTTTTAATGCCTTCCTGGTAATCGATAGCATATTCCTGAGGAATAACATGCAAAACACGATGTTCATCGCGTACACGCACCGATTTTGCCGTATGGACGACATTTTCAACGTCTTCCTGGGTAACTTCCTCTTCTGATATCGGCACCATGCCAATTTCATTCTGGCAACTAATATGTTTGCCAGAGAGTGCCAGATAGACTGAAGAAATTTGGCAATCTGCCATAAGCTCGGCCTGATCGATAGCGCGCTGAACGCATTTCACTACCGATTCAAGGTCGTTGACCCCGCCTTTATCCATGCCGCGAGACGGGCAACTGCCTACACCGATAATATTCACTATACCGTCGGGCAGAACTTCCCCGACTAAAGCGGCTACCTTCGCAGTGCCTATCTCCAGTCCCACTACCAGCTTTCTGTCCGTCGACTTGATCATCGTTGCTCTGCCTGTGCCTGAGTCTGTTTCTGATTAAGATCTTCGGCGGGAGCCGGCGCCCAGCCGACCGCCGCGCCTGAGTCATAGCGCAAATCAACATAACTAATGCTTTTGCCATCGCTTTGCGCCTGGCGCTGTAAAACCGGATACAGTTCTACAAAACGATTCAGACGCTTCATCGTGTCACTCCGGCCAAGGTTGAGCTTAATATCGTTATTTAGCGTCAACGCCCATGAGCGACGGGCGGTCATCGCCGCCTCTTTCAGGGTAAAACGCGCTTTCGCCAGCACCGCGCTCATTGTTTGATATCCCTGAAGAACTTCTTTCTCGCTGCCTTCTGGCCCGTACAGCATCGGCAGAACCTGCCTGCTGGTACGCTCGGCGGGCACACTGAATGCATTTCCATCTACATCGACCATATGCTGGTCATTCCAGCGTGCCAGCGGCACATATTCAACCAGATGAATCTTCAATTCGTCTGGCCACTGCTTACGCACGCTCGCTTGCTTAATCCACGGCAAGCGCTCTATTTGCTGCTGAATGACGTTGACGTCCTGTGTCATAAAGGTACCTGGAGCGCCGAGTGATAGCACCGCTTGGCGCACATCATCGTTCCGGGTATAGTGCCGTTCACCGGTTAACACTAACCTGGAGAGCGGTAGACGCTGCGCATCTTCCATCCAGTTCACTATCATCAGGCCGCCGACGAATACGGTGAGCAACACCATAAGCAGGAAAAGCATTCCTGCTACGCGCGACCCGTTGCTGCGATGCGGCGTCTGGTCATCCTCACGCGGACGTGTATTCAGTGCGGCCTGTGACATATTAGTCTGCCAGCTCCAGAATTCGCGCCACCAGCTCAGAGAAACTCATCCCTGCCTGGCGAGCTGCCATGGGTACCAGGCTGTGGCTGGTCATGCCCGGCGCCGTATTTACCTCAAGCAGATAAAATGCACCGTCGCTATCCTGCATGACATCCACGCGCCCCCATCCGCTACATCCCAATATCTGTCAGGCACGGCGCGCCAAATCACGTAATTCCGCTTCGCGGTTGTCGTTCAGCCCCGCCGGACAGAAGTACTGCGTGTCATCCGATAAATACTTCGCTTCGTAATCATAAAAAACGCCCGCTGGCTGAATGCGGATTGAGGGCAGGATCTCCTCACCCAACACGGCGACGGTATATTCCGGCCCGCTTAGCCATTTTTCCACCAACACGTCATCATCGTGCTCGAAAGCCAGTTCGAGCGCGGCGGGCAGCGCATCAGCACTGTCAACTTTAGACATCCCAACGCTTGAACCTTCGCGGCTCGGCTTAACAATAACCGGCATACCCAATGCGGCCAGACGTAGCGCTGTATCGGCATCAAAGCCCTCACGGCGGTTAAGCGCAACCGAGGGCGCCACCGGTAACCCCGCACCTTGCCACAGCAGCTTAGTCCGTAATTTATCCATCTTAATGGACGATGCCATCACACCGCTGCCGGTATAGGGTAAGCCAAGATATTCCAACATCCCTTGCAGCGTACCGTCTTCACCGCCGCGTCCGTGTAACGCGATAAAAACCTTATCAAATCCCTCTTCTTTCAGGCCGGTCACTGGAACTTCACGCGGGTCAATAGCGTACGCATCAAACCCCGCTTCGCGCAGCCCCGCTAACACTGCGCTTCCTGACTGTAACGACACTTCACGCTCTGCGGAAGTTCCGCCCAGCAGCACAGCAATTTTATCCGCCATGGCGTTCGTCCTCTTCAGTGTGGGAGCGTAATTGATTTTCGGCCAGTTTTTTTGCAATTTTGCCGACGTTCCCGGCACCTTGCACCAGGATTAAGTCATTTCCGTTCAACACAGGTGCCAGCATTTCTGCCACCTGTTCGGTGTCCGGCACCAAAATAGGATCCACTTTACCGCGAGCGCGGATCGTGCGGCATAGCGCCCTGCTGTCGGCGCCGGGAATCGGCGCTTCGCCCGCCGGGTAAACATCAAGCATTAATAATGTATCGACCTGAGATAAAACATTGGCGAAATCGTCATAGAGATCGCGCGTGCGCGTATAGCGGTGCGGCTGAAATACCATAACCAGATTTTTATCCGGCCAGCCTGCGCGGGCCGCTTTAATGGTGGCGTCTACTTCCGTCGGATGATGACCGTAATCGTCCACCAGCATCGCGCTACCGTCTTTCCCGTTAACCTCATCCAGCGCGTATTCACCCAGGAAATCGAAGCGGCGCCCCGTCCCCTGAAAACTTTCCAGCGCACGTAATATAGCTGCGTCATCGATGCCTTCTTCCGTCGCCACCGCAACCGCCGCCGCCGCGTTAAGCGCATTGTGACGGCCTGGCGCATTCAAACACACGCGCAAAGCAGGCTTACCGTGACGCACCAGGGTAAATAACCCCTGTGCGCCGCGCTGCTGATAATCTTCAATACGCACATCAGCATCTTCACTAAAGCCGTAGGTCGTAATCTGGCGGCCAACCTGCGGCAGCAGTTCGCGAATCACACCGTCGTCGACGCACATCACGGCGCGCCCATAAAAAGGCAAGTTGTGTAAAAAGCTGATAAATGTCTGCTTCAGGTTTTCAAAATCGCCCTGATAGGTATCCATGTGATCGGCTTCAATATTTGTCACAATAGAGACCATCGGCTGCAGATGTAAAAATGACGCATCGCTTTCATCTGCTTCGGCTATTAAATAGCGGCTATTCCCAAGCCGGGCATGCGTGCCGGCCGACTTTACCAGGCCACCATTCACAAATGTCGGATCCAGCCCGGCCTCGGCGTAAATATTCGCGACCATCGCCGTAGTCGTCGTTTTACCGTGCGTCCCTGCCACGGCAATGCCGTAGCGAAAGCGCATGAGTTCAGCCAGCATTTCCGCACGGCGAATAACGGGAATACGTAGCTCATGCGCAGCGACAATCTCCGGGTTCTCCATTGAAATTGCCGTGGAAACCACGACAACGCTCGCATCGCGCACATTTTCAGGGCGATGATTGAAATAAATCGTTGCGCCAAGCTCAGACAACTGCTGCGTCACGGGGTTAGGCGCCAAATCAGACCCGCTGATTTGATAGCCTTCATTCGCCAGCACTTCGGCGATGCCGCCCATGCCAGCACCGCCAATGCCAACGAAATGGATATGTCGCACGCGACGCATTTCGGGGACAATAGAACGCAGTTTCGCCAGTTGTTGTGTATTCATGCTTTAATCCGGGCCTTCGCCCTCACCTCTTTATTACCTGGGGCGCAATATGGCGCCCGCAAAAAAATCATGCGTTACCTGCGGCACTGATTACCGCATTAGCAACCCGCTGCGTCGCATCGGGTATAGCCGCCGCGCGCGCTTTAATCGCCATTTCCAATAGCACTGGCCGCGTCCAGCCAGACAAGACATCCACCGCGGCCTGAGCGGAAAACTGCGGCTGTTCGAGGATCTGCGCCGCGCCTGCTTTCTCCAGCGGCAGCGCATTCCAGTACTGCTGGCGATCTTTATGCTGGAATGGGACAAACAGCGCCGGCAGGCCTGCCGCCGCAACCTCACTTACCGTTAGCGCGCCGGAACGACACACCACCACATCGGCCCAGGCGTAGGCTGCCGCCATATCATCAATAAATTCCGTCACTTTGTGTTCAGGCTGCCCCACCTCAGCGTAGGCCTGTTCAACGCTCCGCTGAGCGCCTTTGCCGGTCTGGTGCCAAATCGTAATACGTTCGCCCAGCGCTGCCGCTACCTGCGGCAGCGTTTGATTTAAAATGCGTGCGCCCTGTGAACCGCCAATAACCAGCACGCGCACCGGCCCTTCACGGCCCGCCAGGCGATCTTCGGGAGGAGCGAGCGCCAGCACATCTTCACGCACCGGATTGCCAACCGTCGCAGCACCGGGAAACGCGCCGGGAAAGGCCTGCAAAACCGTGGTCGCGATTTTAGACAGCCATTTATTGGTTAACCCGGCAATACCATTTTGCTCATGCAGCACCACGGGAATACCGAGAGACCATGCGGCCAGGCCACCGGGGCCGGAAACATATCCCCCCATGCCTAACACCGCATCCGGCTGAAAGTTTTTCATAATGCGGCGCGCCTGGCGCCAGGCATTGAAAATACGCCAGGGCGCCAAAAGCAGCGCTTTAACGCCTTTGCCACGCAGCCCTGAGATGCGAATAAAATCAATCTCAATGCCGTGGCGAGGCACCAGCTCGGCTTCCATTCGGTCTGCGGTACCAAGCCAGCGGACTTGCCAGCCCTGCGCCATGAGCGCATGCGCAACCGCAAGCCCCGGGAAAACGTGACCGCCCGTGCCACCGGCCATAACCATCAGTCGCCGCGTCATCGTGCGCTCCTTGTCACCGCCTGCGCTTTTGTCAGGCGCGTTTCGTAATCAATTCTCAACAGCATCATAATTGCCGTCGACATAATCAGCAGGCTAGAACCACCGTAGCTAATCAGCGGCAACGTAAGCCCCTTCGTCGGCAGCATACCTGCCGCCGCGCCCACATTAACCAGCGCCTGAAAGCTAAACCAAATTCCGATGGAACACGCGAGGAAGCCGGAGAACCGATGATCGATTTCCAGTGCTTTACGTCCAATAGACATCGCCCGAAAAGCGACGAAGAATACCATTAATAGCGCTAATACCACACCGATATATCCCAGTTCCTCGCCAATAATGGCGAAGATAAAGTCGGTATGCGCTTCGGGTAAATACTCCAGCTTTTGAATTGAGTTCCCGAGCCCTTGCCCCCACAGTTCGCCGCGTCCAAACGCCATTAGCGATTGCGTAAGCTGGTAACCGCTACCAAAAGGGTCATCCCAGGGATTCCAGAATGAGGTCACGCGGCGCATACGATAAGGCTCAGCCAAAATCAGTAATATTACGGCGACGATGCCCATTCCAATAATTGCCAAAAACTGCCACAGCTTTGCGCCCGCAAGAAACAGCATCGCCAGAGTGGTGACAAACAGTACCACCACCGTACCCAGGTCGGGCTGCGCCAGCAGTAGAATAGCCATGATAAGAATAACGCCCATCGGCTTTAAGAAGCCGCGCAGGTTATTGCGCACTTCATCTACTTTACGCACCAGGTAATTCGCCAGGTAGCAAAAAAGCGATAGTTTGGAGAATTCAGCGGGCTGAATACGCAGTGGCCCTAACGAAATCCAGCGCGAAGCCCCGTTTACCGAACTGCCGACGACCAGCACAATCAGCAGCATAACAATAGAGGCCAGCAGCATCGGCGCGCTATAGCGCTGCCAGAAGGTCATCGGCAATCGCAGCGTAATCAGCGCCAGCAAAAAGGCCAAAATGAGATACAGCCCGTCGCGTTTAGCAAACAAGAAGGGATCATTTGCCAGACGCTGCCCTACCGGCATGGAGGCGGATGTCACCATTATGAACCCGATTGCAGCCAGCCCAAGCGTTAGCCATAGCAGAGTGCGATCGTATAAAGCCATGCTGTTAGCATCAGCCTCACGCGACCCCATTACCCAGCTTTTTATAGCCGTTGCCAACCATGCCAGAATAAACATCCCGGGGATGCGCGGAATTCGAAAACGGGGCAGGGTCAACCGCATTAGCCTAGCTCCTTCGCTAACGCAGTAAAACAATCGCCGCGCTGTTCAAAGTTCTTAAACTGATCGAGGCTCGCGCAGGCAGGCGATAGTAGCACCGTATCACCCGGCTGAACGCGCTGAGCAATACGCTGCATCGCCTGTTCCAGCGTCTCGGTTAATTCCGCGTTATCCGGGCTTAGCGCGGCCAGTTCGGCGCCATCACGTCCAAAACAGTACAGGCGAACGCGCTCTGTTTGAACATACGGGGCTAGCGGAGAAAAATCCGCCGCTTTACCATCACCGCCAAGCAGCAAATGCAGCGTACCATCCACCTGCAGGCCGTTGAGCGCAGCTTCGGTGCTACCGACATTCGTCGCCTTAGAATCATTAATCCAGCGCACGCCGTTACGCATTAGCGCCAGCTGGAAGCGATGCGGCAGGCCGGTAAACGTAGTTAATGCTTTCAGACTGCTGGCACGCGGTAAATGCACCGCATCCGCCAGCGCCAGCGCGGCCAGCGCATTGGTGTAATTATGCTGGCCCGTTAAATGCATTTCGTTAACGTTGAGGATTTTTTCTCCCGCCACCCGCAGCCAGGTATCTCCCTGCTGATGATTAAGATGATAATCCCCGAAATCTACGCCAAAGCTAACGCAGCGCGCGTCTGCGCCGCGTGCGGGCATGCTCAGTGCATCATCCGCATTGACAACGCAGACCTGAGCTTCTTCATAGATACGCAGTTTCGCCGCCCGGTATTGCTGTAATCCAAGCGGGTAACGATCCATATGATCTTCTGAGATATTCAATACCGTTGCCGCTGCGGCCCGCAGGCTGTACGTTGTTTTAAGCTGAAAACTGGACAATTCGAGAACATAAAGCTCGCGGGCAGGATCAAGCAGCATTAATGCGGGCAGGCCTATGTTTCCGCCTACGCCGACATTAACGCCAGCGGCCTGCGCCATTTCGCCCACCAGCCGGGTAACGGTGCTTTTGCCGTTAGACCCGGTGATCGCGACAATCGGTGCCTGTGCTTCCCGACAAAACAGCTCAATATCGCCTACGATTTCAATCCCGGACGCGGCCGCATTGGCTAAAGCCGGCGTCGACAGCGCAATGCCCGGACTGGCAACAATCAAATCGGCTTCTTGCAGCCATTCCTCATTCAGGCTGCCGGTGTGGCAGGCTACGCTGTCCGGCAGTTTATCCAGACCGGCGGGCGAAACTCGGGTATCCATAACGCGGGGAATCACCCCGCGCTCCAGGAAGAATGTCACGCAAGAAAGGCCGGTGAGCCCCAACCCTATGATGACAACCTTTTTACCCTGATAATCCGCCATATTAACGTACCTTCAGCGTGGCCAGCCCGATCAGGACCAGCATCAGCGAAATAATCCAGAAGCGCACAATGACGCGCGGCTCAGGCCAACCTTTGAGTTCATAGTGGTGATGAATGGGTGCCATGCGGAAGATGCGCTGCCCGCGCAGCTTAAACGACCCAACCTGGAGAATCACCGAGAGGGTTTCGACAACGAATACGCCCCCCATAATCACCAGCAAAAACTCTTGACGCAGCAGCACTGCGATAATGCCTAAAGCACCGCCCAGAGCCAGCGAACCAACATCGCCCATAAACACCTGCGCAGGATAGGTGTTAAACCATAAAAACCCCAGCCCGGCGCCCACTATCGCGGTACACACAATCACTAGCTCACCGGCATGTCGTAAATAAGGGATATGCAGATAGCTGGCGAAATTCATATTGCCGGTAGCCCAAGCTACCAGCGCGAAACCGGATGCCACTAAAACCGTCGGCATAATCGCCAGGCCGTCCAGGCCATCGGTCAAGTTCACGGCGTTACCGGTGCCAACAATGACAAAATAGGCCAGTAAAATGTAAAAAATTCCGAGCTGAGGCATCACGTCTTTAAAGAACGGCACCACCAGTTCCGTAGCCGGCGTGTCCTTCCCGGTGATATACAGCATGAAGGCAACGGCCAGCGCAATCACCGACATCCAGAAGTATTTCCAGCGTGCAATTAACCCTTTGGTATCTTTACGCACCACTTTGCGATAATCGTCGACAAACCCAACGATGCCGTAGCCCACCAGCACGAATAGCACGCACCAGACATAGGGATTCGATGGATAGGCCCACATTAAAACGGAGATAACAATTGAGGTCAGGATCATCAGCCCACCCATCGTAGGCGTTCCCCGTTTACTAAAATGCGATTCCGGCCCGTCGTTACGCACCACCTGCCCGAAAGAAAGCTCCTGCAGGCGAGCAATCAAGCGTGGCCCCATCCACAAAGAGATAAACAGGGCCGTCAGCAGGCTGACAATGGCGCGAAACGTCAAATATGAAAAGACGTTAAAGCCGGAATAGTATTTGACCAGATGCTCGGCCAGCCAGACTAGCATGTCCCCTTCTCCTGTAATGCTTGCACAACCTGCTCCATGGCGGCGCTACGTGAACCTTTTACTAAAATGGTCATTATTGGATGTTCTTGAAGTAGTGTTTTTAATCGAGCAACAAGCTCAGGCTTATCGGTGTAATGCTCACCCGCACCGCTGGCCTCGCTAATATGCCGGCTTAACGCCCCCACGCTTAGTACGCAATCCAGCCCTGCGGCTCGCGCCGCCTCGCCGACCTGCGTATGGCAAGACGCACTCTCTGCTCCCAGTTCCGCCATGTCTCCGACAACCAGAACGCGATAGCCCGGCATTTCAGACAGCACCTGAACCGCCGCAGTCATAGAGCCGACATTTGCGTTGTAGGAATCATCCAGCAGCAGTTGGTTTTCTGATAATGGAATAGGGAATAGTCGCCCGGGAACCGCCTGTAGACCTGCAAGCCCCGCCTGAATTGCGGTTAATGGCGCATCGACGGCCGTGGCTAATGCAGCGGCGGCAAGCGCATTCGCAATATTGTGTCGCCCGGGCAGTGGCAGTAAAACATTAACCTCTCCCCGCGGCGTGCACAGCGTGAATTGTGTACCACGGTTGGTCACATGAATATTCGTCGCCGTAAAGTCGCTCACATTATCGTTAGCAGAAAAACGCCAGACCCGACGATCGCCAATAATGCTCTGCCAGTTCAGCCAGTCATTATTATCCGCATTCAGGATAGCGGTACCGTTTTGCGACAAACCGCTGAAAATTTCGCCCTTCGCTTTCGCCACGCCCGCCAAAGAGCCAAACCCCTCTAAGTGAGCGGCTGCCAGGTTATTGACCAGAGCCGCCTCCGGGCGCGTTAGCCCCACGGTCCAGGCGATTTCGCCCTGATGATTCGCCCCCAGTTCAATCACCGCATACTGATGCGATGGCGTAAGTCGCAGCAGCGTCATCGGTACGCCAATATCATTATTGAGGTTACCGGCGGTATACAGCGTATTACCGCACTGGTTTAAGATGGCTGCGGCCATCTCTTTAACAGAGGTTTTTCCTGAGGAGCCCGTTAAAGCGACGATGCGGGCAGGCATTTGTCGACGCACCCACGCCGCCAGCTCACCGAATGCCAGGCGCGTATCATGCACTACAATTTGCGGCAGCGCGCAGTCCAGACGCCTGCTGACTAATAGCGCGCCAGCGCCGCCGGCTTTTGCCTGTTCAGCAAAATCGTGCGCATCAAACCGCTCGCCCTTTAACGCCACGAACAGGCAGCCCGGCGTTAGGTGCCGGGAATCCGTTGTTACTGCGTCAAACTCCCCCGCAGCGCCAATATGTTCACCGTTTACGATTTCGGCCAATTGCGCATATGAAATGCGGATCATGCGAGCCTCCCTAACAGACGCGCGACCGTTACGCGATCGGAGTAATCCAGGCGCCGCGTACCGACAATCTGATAATCTTCGTGCCCTTTTCCGGCTATCAGAACCACATCATCAGCATCAGCCTGCATCACGGCGTTGGTGACAGCCTCCGCCCGGCCTGCAACCACATACGCCATGCCAGTATCCATCATGCCAGCGAGAATATCGTTAACTATGGCGCGCGGGTCTTCAGTACGCGGGTTATCATCGGTAACAACAACAACATCCGCACACTCTTCAGCGATTGCGCCCATTAACGGACGTTTACCTTTATCGCGATCGCCGCCGCACCCAAATACGCACCATAAACGCCCCGTACAGTGTAATCGCGCGGCATCAAGCGCTTTTTGCAAAGCATCCGGGGTATGAGCGTAGTCAACGACAACGGTAGGTTTGCCCGGCACGCTAAAAACTTCCATCCGTCCGCAAACCGGCTGCAAGCGCGGCGCCACAGCGAGTAAATCATTCAGGGGATAGCCCAGCGCCAGCAGCGTCGCCAGTGCTAACAGGAGATTGCTCACATTGAACGCGCCCATCAGACCGCTTTCAATAGTGCCCTCTCCCCAACTTGATGCGAAATGAATCGTCGCGCCGCTGTCGTGATAATGCACCGCCGTGGCTTTTAGCCAGCGACCGTGGCTATCCGTATGACTGTAGTTTTCCATCGTAACGGCCACCGCATCGGGCAGTTTCTCAAGCCACCGGCGTCCGACTTCATCATCCGCATTAATGATTGCCTGCCCGTACTGATGCTCGGAAAAGAGCAACCATTTTGCAGACTCATAGTGGGCCATGTCGCCGTGGTAATCGAGATGGTCGCGACTAAGATTAGTAAATACAGAGGCGGAGAAACGCAGCGCCGCGACCCGATGCTGCACCAGGCCGTGAGAGGAAACTTCCATTGCGGCAAAACTGGCGCCTTTTGCGGCCAGCCCGGCCAGCATTTGCTGGACGTCCACCGCGGAGCCGGTGGTATTTTCCGTTGGAACAACGTGCCCCAGCAGCCCGTTTCCTACAGTGCCCATTACCGCGCTGGTTTCGCCAAGTAACTGCGCCCACTGCGCCAGCAACTGGCTGGTGGTGGTTTTTCCATTCGTGCCGGTTACAGCAACCAGACGTAAACGCTCCGAAGGCTGCTGATAAAATCGGCCCGCCAGTGCGGAAAGCCGTTCGTGTAGCTGCTCCAGATAAATCACCGGAACACCGTGCATCTCACGGATTTCACCGTCGCGGGCTTCATCCTGCGCCTCTGCCACTATGGCGGAAACGCCTTGCGCGATGGCCTGCGGGATAAACCGCCGTCCATCCGCCTGGTGCCCTTTTAGCGCGACGAAGAGATCGCCAGCAGCCGCAGCCCGGCTATCCAGCGTCATCTCCCGCAATGTCCGCTCCGGTACGCCAGGTACCCACGGAGCGAGAAGGTCGCGCAAATTACGATCTGCCACCTGTTTTCTCACCTTGATTAATCACAAATTCATTTTTATTTGCCGCCGTCAGCGCGTCAGGCTCTACGTTCATCGTGCGTAGAACGCCACCCATGATTGCGCCAAACACCGGCGCAGAGACGGCACCGCCGTAATACTTACCTGCCTGTGGATCGTTTATCACCACCACCAGCGCAAAACGCGGGTTACTGGCTGGAGCAACGCCTGCGGTATAAGCAATGTATTTATTGATGTAGTGCCCGTCCGGCCCTACTTTTTTTGCCGTACCGGTTTTTATTGCGATGCGATAACCTTTAATTGCCGCCTTCACGCCGCCGCCGCCTGGCAATGCCACGCTTTCCATCATGTGCACCACGGTGCGCACAATCGACTCAGGGAAAATACGTTCGCCGGGAACGGGCGGATCAACTTTCGTAATTGAGAGCGGACGATAAATGCCATAACTGCCGATTGTCGCGTAGACTCGCGCTAATTGTAACGGCGTTACCATTAGCCCATAGCCAAAAGAGAAGGTGGCCCTCTCTATGTCAGACCACCGTTGTTTTGTTGGAAATAAGCCACTGCGTTCTCCGACCAACCCCAAATTGGTCGATTTTCCCAGTCCAAAACGTGAGTAAGTCTCTACCAACGCTGAGGAGGGCATCGCTAACGCCAGTCTGGAAACACCGACGTTACTCGACTTCTGTAGAACCCCGGTCAGGGTCAATTCGCTATAGCGTGCGACATCTTTAATTTCATGGCCGTTAATCCGGTACGGCACTGTATTCAACACACTATTTTCGCGCACCACATTACGCTGTAGCGCGGTCATCACCACCATAGGTTTTACGGTGGAGCCGGGCTCAAAAACATCAGTAATCGTGCGGTTACGCATCGCTTCTTTTGGCGTACTCGCCAGCTTATTTGGGTTGTAAGATGGACTATTCGCCATTGCCAACACCTCGCCGGTATTGACATCTACCAGCACGGCACTCCCCGATTCTGCTTTGTTAAAAGCAACGGCGTTGCTCAGCTCACGATAGACCTGGGCCTGAAGCCGCTCATCAATACTTAGCGTCAAATTATGCGCCGCCTGACTGTCGGTTGACGAGATATCTTCAATAACACGCCCATAGCGGTCTTTTCGGACAATGCGCTCGCCGGGGCGCCCGGTCAGCCATTTATCAAAACTTTTCTCAACCCCTTCAATCCCCTGGCTATCCACATTTGTGAAACCAATAAGATGTGACGTCACCTCGCCTGAGGGATAAAATCGGCGCGATTCTTTACGCAGATGGATGCCAGGCAATTTAAGTTTCTTAATATATTCGCCAATATCGGGGTCAACCTGGCGGGCCAGATAAATAAACCGCCCGCGCGGATTGGCGCTCACCCGCGCCGCAAGTTGATCCAGCGGCAGGTTTAAAGCGTCGGACAGAGCTTTCCAGCGATTATCCAGCGTTACGCCGCCAGCGGCCGTGAGTTCTTTAGGATCTGCCCAAATCGCGCTAACGGGCACGGAGACCGCTAAAGGACGCCCGGCGCGATCGGTTATCATACCGCGCGATGTGGCAACTTCCTGCACGCGCAGCGAACGCATATCTCCCTGGCGCACCAGCATATCCGGATTGATGATTTGCAGCCAGGCCGCACGCCCTAACAAAAGCCCCAAAGCCAGAAGAATACAGCCGCACAGCAGCGCAAAACGCCAGCCAATAAAATTAGCATGCCCGTCCTGACGTTTAGTTTTTAGCGATTTCGCCGCTGCTTTCATTATTTACAATATTCCTTAACTGGCTAATTTCTTTTAGGATTATTTCTGTACGACTATATTGTCCTGCGAAGGATCGACGTGCTGCATATGCAATTTCTCGGTTGCAGTACGCTCAATGCGGCTATGCGCCCCAAGCCAGTTTTCTTCGAGAATAAGATTGCGCCATTCAATATCCAGCGCATCGCGCTCCAGCACCATTTGTTCCCGCTGCGCCGTAAGCAAGCGCGTATGATGGGCGGTAGTAATAACAAAAATTGCGGTAATGACAATGGCGATAAAGAGAAAGCAGGGTACTTTGCCGTAGCGCAGCAGATCGCTGCCAATTACCCCCGGCAGCGCATGGCGTTCGTTACTGCCAATAGAACCGGTCAGTTTTCCAAGATGCGCCGCCAGCTTACCAATCATGCATCAGTCCTTTCAGCAATTCGCAGTACTGAGCTGCGCGCCCGCGGGTTTTCGTTAATCTCTGCTTCACCGGGCTTTAATTTGCCAAGGCTTTTTAACTGCCGGCCTCCCATTTCCCGTAGCTGGACCTCTGTCATCGGCAGTCCGGCCGGAACCTGTGGGCCGCGGCTGGACTCACGCATGAAGCGTTTTACCAGTCTATCTTCCAGCGAGTGAAAGCTGATTACCGATAACCTTCCGCCCGGAGCCAGCACGTCTAGCGCGCTTTTCAGCGCCATCTCAATTTCATCAAGCTCACTGTTCACCCAAATACGAACCGCCTGAAAAGTGCGGGTTGCAGGGTGTTTGAATTTGTCTTTAATCGGGGTCGCCGCAGCCACAACCGCTGCCAGCTCGCGGGTGCGCGTCATGGGCGCTTCGCGATTACGCTCAACGATCGCGCGAGCGATACGTTTGGCGAAACGTTCTTCACCAAACGTTTTTAATACCCATGCAATATCGCTTTCGTCTGCGGTTTGTAGCCACTGGGCCGCAGACTGACCACGACCGGGGTCCATACGCATATCTAGCGGGCCATCGCGCATAAATGAAAAACCGCGCTCAGGATCGTCAAGCTGGGGGGAGGAAACGCCAAGATCCAGCAAAATGCCGTCTATCTTTCCCGTTAACTGACGTTCATGCATATAGTCGCCGAGCGCAGAAAAAGGGCCATGAATAATGGAAAATCGGGGGTCTTCAATAGCCTCTGCCGCAGCAATGGCCTGTGGATCGCGATCGATAGCGATCAGGCGTCCTTTCTCTCCCAGCCGGGAGAGAATAAGACGAGAATGACCGCCTCGCCCGAAAGTACCGTCGATATAGATACCCTCTTTGCGGATATTTAGCCCGTTGACGGCTTCATCAAGCAGTACCGTTGTATGTTTCAAACATTCCATCATCATTAAAGTGATAAATCCTGCAGGCGCTCTGATAGCGCATCGGCAGAGCGTTGCTCTGCATCAATATCTTCCGTAACCTGTTGGTGCCAGGTCGTTTCATCCCACAGTTCAAACTTATTGAACTGGCCAACCAGCATTACTTCTTTTGTTAAACCCGCATGCTGCCTTAGTACTGGCGCCAGCAGTAGTCGCCCGGCGCTATCCATCTGACATTCACTGGCGTGACCAAGCAACAGCCGCTGCACGCGCCGCTCCGCGGGATTCATGCTTGAAAGACGAGACAGCTTATGTTCAATAATTTCCCACTCCGGGAGCGGGTAAAGCAGCAGGCATGGATGATGAATATCAATGGTACAGACCATTTGACCGGACGCGGCTTCGACGAGCTTTTCCCGATACCGGGTCGGCACCGCAAGGCGCCCTTTGCCATCGAGATTGACTAATGTAGCCCCACGGAACATGCCAGCCTCACCCTCTCATAATCCTTTTCTCCACTTTACCCCACAAATTCCCACATAAAAGAGTTTACGGAGCGGAGGAAAACCTTGTCAAGAAAACCCCGGCACGTTCTCAAGTAAAAAAATGCATCAAAGGAGGTTAAACAGACCAGGATTTTTCCATCAGGGAGTTCATTTAAAATTAACGTTCTGAATATTTGCAGAAAAATTAAAAGTGATGGTATGAGAGTCGCTGAGAGCATTAACAAAAAATAAAAAAATATAATACCTCAGGTTTGCGACGCGACCGGCATTTTAGGGCAATTCCCCCCGCAGGGACAGCGGAATTGCTGGCGCAGGTGCCAGGGATTAGAAAATTAGTGTGATGAATAGAATACGATGGCTTTAACGCACTTCAATATTCCATATTCGTCAAAGTGATGCAGGAAAAATAAAATATTTCATTACCAAAATGAATGAAAATGCAGTAGAACTTTACACAACCGCTGGTTATTTTTTAAAACAACATTGTTTGTTTTTAATCCACAAAGACAGATTTATCTTATTTCAAAAGGCGGCACGACGCCGCCCTGAATATTTATCGACGGCTTAAATTCCCCCGACGGGAAAGATTCCTGCGAATACGCGTCATACCCGGTTTCGGTTTTTTAGGCTCATCCAGGCTTGCCAGCACCAGTTCAAGAACCCGCTCAGCCACGTCCCGGTGACGCTGTGCTACCGCCAAAACCGGGCACTGGAGAAAATCCAAAAGTTCGTTATCGCCGAATGTGGCAATCGCTAAATTAGAGGGAAGCTGCCCCTCTTTACGTAAAGCGACGTCCATCACCCCCTGAAGCAGTGCAAACGAGGTGGTAAATAACGCCTGTGGCATAGGGTTATCCTGCAACCAGCGTTCAAAAACCGCGCCTGCCGCCTCGCGCTCATAGCTGTCAGCATATAAAAATTGCACTGTGCGAGCGTCTTCTTTCCAGGCATCCCGGAAGCCTTGCTCACGTAAAAAGCTGACGGAAAGTTCCGGTAATGCCCCTAAATACAGCACGTTTTCCCCGGGAAACTTACGCAACTCTTGCGCCAGCGCTTCAGCATCTTCCCGATCTGCGCCCACGACGCTAATAAAATGTTCGCGATCGAGCGCGCGATCCAGAGCAATAATAGGGAAAGTTCCACCGGCCCAGCGCTGATAAAAAGGGTGCTCCGGAGGAAGGGAAGTAGATACAATGATCGCATCGACCTGGCGCTGTAAAAGATGCTCCACACAGCGCATTTCATTATCCGGCTGATCCTCTGAACAAGCGATAAGCAACTGGTAACCGCGCTGACGCGCCTGACGCTCCAGATAATTCGCAATCCGTGTATAGCTGGTATTTTCTAAATCCGGAATAACAAGGCCTATTGAGCGAGTGCGGCCTGCCCGCAGCCCGGCGGCGACGGCATTTGGGTGATAATTATGTTCACGCACCACCGCCATTACTTTCTCGACGGTTTTATCGCTAACGCGATACTGTTTTGCCTTGCCATTAATGACATAACTCGCCGTGGTGCGAGAAACACCGGCCAGGCGCGCGATTTCATCCAGTTTCACACTTACCTCTTCATAAATCGGTTTAATGATAGCTCAGGCGATGACCGGCTACCTTGCAATAACCAGACGCTCATTAAGGGTATATCAATATGCATATCGATGCAGAATAATAACCGGAGCGGCGCTCTTCAAAGTAGATTATTCCCGATTTCAAAAATTCTATCGGGCGTTAGCGCGTTCGGCTCGCTTATTTCTCCCGCCACGCGGGTATAGCCAAGCAAAGCGTCACCGCTCGCCTGCCGTTTCCCTTTAAAAAAGCGCACTAAATCACTTATCTGAGCCATTGCTTACTGCCTCAGACTAACCTTTCAAAATCCAGGTTGCGCCCAGGCTGGTCACCAGCCCGCAGCGCAGAGAGTTATTTTTGGCAAGTGATGATGTGAGGGAAAAATGAGGTTTTCTCACCGCGCAGAAGATTACCGTACTTCACAATGAACGTCTGTGAACGCCGTCAAACCGACGCTAACGCATTATCTTTTCTCCGCGCGCCAGCCCGACCACGCCTGAACGGGCAACCTCAACAATCTTTGCTGTATCTCTGACCGTAGCCAGGAAGGCATCAAGCTTATCGCTGTTTCCCGCAAGTTGAACGGTATAAAACGCGGGCGTGACATCAATAATCTGCCCACGGAAAATTTCGGTATTGCGTTTAACTTCTTCACGCCCATAACCGCTTGCCTGAAGTTTAACTAGCATAATTTCACGCTCCACGTGCGCGCCCTGCCCCAGTTCGCTAACACGCAGTACATCCACCAGCTTGTGAAGCTGCTTTTCAATTTGTTCGAGCACTTTTTCATCACCGACGGTCTGAATAGTCATACGTGACAGCGTTGGATCATCCGTCGGCGCTACCGTTAAACTTTCAATGTTATAGCCACGCTGAGAGAACAGCCCGATAACGCGCGACAGCGCCCCCGATTCGTTTTCCAGTAATACAGACAATATCCGGCGCATAATCAGGTCCTCTCCGTTTTACTTAACCACATTTCATCCATTCCACCTCCGCGAATTTGCATCGGGTAAACGTGTTCTCCGCCATCCACCATCACATCGACGAAAACCAGGCGCCCTTCGCGCACCTGCGCCAGAGCCTGACTCATGCGGTCATCCAGTTGGTCGGGACGCTCAATTAAAATACCCACGTGCCCATACGCCTCTGCCAGACGGACAAAATCAGGCAAAGAAGCCATATAAGATTGAGAATGACGCCCGGAGTAAAGGATGTCCTGCCACTGCTTTACCATGCCCAAATAGCGATTATTTAGATTTAAAACCAGAACCGGCAGACGATACTGCAGCGCAGTAGACAGCTCCTGTATATTCATCTGGATACTGCCGTCGCCGGTCACACAAACAACGGTTTCATCCGGTAGCGCAAGTTTCACGCCCAGCGCGGCAGGTAAACCGAATCCCATCGTGCCGAGGCCTCCTGAATTAATCCAGCGTCGCGGCTTATCAAATGTGTAATGCAGCGCAGCAAACATTTGATGCTGCCCGACATCAGAAGTAACCCAGGCATCCCCTTTCGTCAGACGATATAGCGTCTGAATTACCGCCTGGGGTTTTATGGTTTCGCCATCATCACGGTAATTGAGACAGCGCCGTGCTCGCCACTGCTCAATGCGCTGCCACCAGTCGCGAATATCATCCAGCGGCTGCGCAGGCAGCGCCTCCTGGTGAGACATTTCCAGCATTTGTGCTAAAACCTGCCGCGCATCCCCTACGATAGGAATATCCGCCGCTACCGTTTTCGATATGGAGGCTGGATCAATATCAATATGTAATACCGTGGCATCCGGGCAATACTTCGCCAGGTTATTTGTGGTTCGATCGTCAAATCGTACGCCGACGGCAAAAATAACGTCCGCATGATGCATCGCCATATTCGCCTCATAGGTACCATGCATACCGAGCATGCCCAGCGCCTGGCGATGGCTGCCCGGAAATACGCCCAGCCCCATGAGCGATGTGGTCACAGGAAGATTAAACCGCTCCGCCAGCGTTTGTAACTCCCGGTGACAGCCAGCGCTAATCGCACCGCCGCCGGTATAAATGACCGGTCTTTTCGCCGCAATTAATGTACTTAATGCGCGCTTAATCTGGCCTTTGTGGCCCTGGGTGGTTGGGTTATATGAACGCATACTAACCGCATCCGGCCACAGATAGGGCAATTTATGCGCCGGGTTCAAAATATCTTTCGGTAAATCCACCACTACCGGGCCGGGGCGCCCGCTGGCGGCCAGCCAAAATGCTTTTTTCAGCACCGTAGGAATATCCTCAGCCTGCTTTACCAGAAAGCTGTGCTTCACCACCGGGCGCGAAATCCCGACCATATCGCACTCCTGAAAGGCGTCATAACCAATCAGTGAGGTTGCTACCTGCCCGGAAAGCACCACCAGCGGTACAGAGTCCATATAGGCGGTGGCAATCCCGGTAATGGCATTCGTTGCTCCTGGGCCAGAAGTCACCAACACGACCCCAACCTGGCCCGTCGCCCGCGCCAGCCCATCAGCCATATGAACCGCGGCCTGCTCGTGGCGCACCAGCACGTGATCGATACCGCCGACGGTATGCAGCGCATCATAAATATCCAGCACCGCGCCACCGGGATAACCAAACACTTGCCTAACGCCCTGGTCGATAAGCGAACGCACGACCATCTCTGCTCCTGACAACATCTCCATTACTTGCCTCCAGGCTCACTATTTTGGCTTAAGACGCGTTAAATATGTTCGCGTAACGCAAAGACGGACTCCCCCGCCTTTTTAAGGCGATACAGATTCTTAACATAACCGTTGAAAATGTGGCAGGCAACGCATGGAAAAAGCGATAACAGCCAGAAACAGAAGGGATATTAGGGAGTTATTGAGGCAAATTCCGAGCAAAGTACCAAACATAAAAAAACCTCAGTCCATAAATTTTATTTAATCGTCAAAAAACAGGATGAAATTCAATTTATGGCTGATGAATTAAATGCAGATAAACGCCCGGTTTGAAATAGTATAAAAATCTAAAACAATTTAATAAATCAGTGTAAAAGAAGGCACAGGTAGCACTTAATGATTGCGTACCATTAACGCTGGCAAATACTGACCAACGTATCCTTCATCCACTGATATCCCTTATCGCGCTCCAGCGTTTCTGACCATGCCAGATAAGCCGTGCGCTGATTGACTCTTAAGGGCAGCGGCAATGCTTTAATTCCCAGGCTTTCAGAAAAATTATCCGCCAGCCAGCGTGGTACGATAGCGACTAAATCCGTTTGCGATACCACATTTAGCGCACTGGTCAATGCCATACTTTGGCAGGCCACCGCCGCGCGTTTTTCCGATGTGTCATACCACGGCATACTAAAAGAAGCAAAACGGTCAAGAGCGACCACAGCGTGCTGCTCTCGATAAATATCACGCTCTCGTTTTAGATTATTTATTCTTGGATGATGGTTATTACACACTAATACCATTTCATCGCTAAATAGTGGAATATTGGTAAAGTCATGACGAAAGAACTCATCATAGCCAATTACAAAACCTAATTTCTGGCAATGAACAGAGTCATCAATATCCTGTTCCAGCGATGAAGTAAAAAATAAATTAACGTGCGGTGCAGCTTTTTGAATCTGGTTAAAAATTATTGAGGTTAAAAGATTATCCAGTGGGCTACTTACGCACAAATTAAACGCTCTATCGCTGCTTTGAGGATCGAATAATGCCCCAGGCAATTCATCCTGAATCAACTTAAGCGCCTGTCGAACCGAGCCAAACAAACTCCATGCTCTGGAAGTCGGCTGGATCCCACGCCCGCGACGCACAAATAGTTCATCGCCAAACATAACCTTCAGGCGCGCCACTGCGTTACTCACCGCAGGCTGAGACATGCCCAACATCTGCGCCGCGCGAGTAATATTTTGTAATTGCATTACGGCGTCAAATACGGTCAGTAAATTCAAATCAACCATCCGCAAATGCGGCATAACATTTTCGCTGGTGTTTGAATAACTCACCTGCTCTTCAGACATATGTGTTTCCATAAACTCCTTTTCCGCTGACGCCAGCGCAAATAATTCCCTGTACTAAGTCGATACTGGCAATATGCAGATTCGCTGAACACCCAATATAAAAACGACTATCAAAACAAACAGGGGAAATAGATTTCCACCACCCAGTTTATACAAGTGATAACCCAATAAGATTACCCCGGAGATCACACCATAAATTTGAGCTCGGCACAATTCATTCATGTAATAAATAACACTTCAAATATTCTTAAAAAAGCATTCAAATAGTCGGAAAGTACAAGTTAAATTAAAATAATATTAATTCACCCCTCATTTTTATCTTTATTAAGAAGCAAAACCATTAAAGGGCATTAAAAAACAACGAGATACCCTCACAAACCCATAGCAACTTCATTTATTTATGATAATGCAAAACCTAAAGCTGAATTAATCTTAATCTTCAGAATATTATTCTAAAATAATATTGCTCCGGATATGACGCCCACACAGATAAAATTCCACGTAGTATTTGACAGCGCAGCGCATATCCAGTACCACTTAATACATCGTAAAAATTCATGTAAGGTCTGTTTCATGTTCTTAATGTCTCTCCTACTCAGCCTACTACTAATCGCCTTCACTGTGCGCGGCAGCAGGCTGGACGGAGCCGGACGATAGAACAAGCTCCCCAGACCAGAAACCCGCGCCGCTGCGCGGGTTTTTTTATGCTCGCAGCGCGGCGCCTTCGACATCCATAAGGATTTAACCATGAGCCAGCAGCAAGTTATTATTTTCGATACCACATTGCGCGATGGAGAACAGGCTTTACAGGCAAGCCTGAGCGTAAAAGAAAAACTGCAAATCGCCCTGGCGCTGGAGCGTATGGGTATCGATGTCATGGAAGTCGGCTTTCCAGTTTCCTCCCCCGGCGATTTCGAATCCGTTCAAACAATAGCCAGAAATATAAAACACAGCCGCGTCTGCGGGCTGGCGCGCTGCGTCGAAAAAGATATTGATGCCGCCGCCGAGGCTCTGCGCGCCGCTGACGCTTTCCGTATTCATACCTTCATTGCGACTTCACCAATGCACATCGCGACTAAACTGCGCAGCACGCTGGATGAAGTCATCGAGCGCGCGGTGTATATGGTCAAACGCGCACGTAACTACACCGATGACGTCGAATTCTCCTGCGAAGACGCCGGTCGCACGCCACCGGAGGATTTAGCCCGTGTCGTAGAAGCTTCTATTCGAGCAGGTGCCACCACGGTCAATATCCCCGATACCGTGGGATATACCACCCCGGTTGAATACGGCGGCATTATTACTTCCCTGTTTGAACGCGTGCCGAATATCGATAGCGCCATCATTTCTATACACACCCACGACGATTTAGGTATGGCAACAGGAAACGCCATCACCGCCGTTCAGGCTGGCGCCCGTCAAATCGAGGGGACCCTGAACGGCCTCGGTGAGCGGGCCGGTAATTGCGCGCTGGAAGAGGCAATCATGGCCATTAAAGTACGCGGCGCCGCTATGGGCGGGCTGTATACCAATATTCATCATCAGGAAATCTGGCGCACCAGCCAGACGGTAAGCCAAGTGTGCAGTATGCCTATCTCCGCCAATAAGGCCATCGTTGGCAGTAACGCCTTTGCGCACTCATCGGGTATTCATCAGGACGGCGTCCTGAAAAATCGCGAAAACTACGAAATCATGACGCCGGACGCAATCGGCCTGAATCAAATACAACTGAACCTGACCTCCCGCTCAGGGCGCGCCGCGGTCAAACATCGCATGGAAGAAATGGGCTATCAGGAAGCCGATTACGACCTGGATCAGCTATACGACGCTTTCCTGAAACTGGCGGATAAGAAAGGCCAGGTTTTTGACTATGACCTGGAAGCACTGGCATTCATCAACAAACAGCAGGAAGAACCGGAACACTATCGGCTGGAATACTTCAGCGTGCAATCCGGCACCAGCGCGCTGCCGACGGCCTCGGTAAAACTGGCGTGCGGCAACGCCGTTATTTCAGAAGCAGCGACGGGGAACGGCCCGGTGGATGCCGTTTATCAGGCAATCAATCGCATTACCGATTACAACATTGAGCTAGTCAACTACCAGTTAGGCGCCAAAGGCCACGGCAGAAATGCGCTGGGCCAGGTCAACATTGTCGCCAACTATAACGGAAGGCGCTTTCACGGCGTAGGGCTGGCCACAGATATCGTCGAGTCGTCGGCAAAAGCAATGATTCACGTACTGAATAATATCTGGCGCGCCGCCGAGGTCGAAAAGGCGTTACAGCACAAACAAATCAAAGAAGCTAACCAGGAAACCGTGTGATATGTCCAGGAATTATCATATAGCCGTCCTGCCGGGAGACGGAATTGGTCCCGAAGTCATGGCACAGGCACACAAGGCGCTGGACGCCGTTCGCCGCCGCTTTCAGTTAACTATCAGCACCAGTGAGTATGACGTAGGCGGTATCGCCATCGACAGCCACGGCTCGCCGCTGCCGCCCGCGACGCTGGAAGGCTGCGCCGGGGCGAATGCCGTGCTGTTTGGCTCCGTCGGCGGCCCTAAATGGGAACATTTGCCGCCCAATGAACAACCTGAACGCGGCGCCCTGCTGCCGCTGCGCAAGCATTTTAAATTATTCAGCAATTTGCGCCCCGCGCGGCTGTACCCCGGGCTGGAAAGCTTCTGCCCGCTGCGTGCCGACATCGCCGGGCGGGGCTTTGACATTCTGTGCGTGCGTGAATTAACCGGCGGCATCTATTTCGGGCAACCTAAGGGCCGCGAAGGCAGCGGTTTACACGAAAAAGCATTCGATACGGAAGTCTATTACCGTTTTGAAATCGAGCGTATCGCCCGCATCGCTTTTGAATCAGCGCGCAAACGTCGCGGTAAAGTTACATCAATTGATAAAGCCAACGTGCTGCAATCTTCCGTTATGTGGCGGGAAATTGTCAGTGAAATCGCAGCTGACTATCCGGATATTACGCTGTCGCATATGTATATCGACAACGCCGCAATGCAGTTAATAAAGGATCCTTCGCAATTTGACGTGCTGCTGTGTTCCAACCTGTTTGGCGACATTCTCTCCGACGAGTGCGCCATGATAACCGGCTCGATGGGCATGCTACCGTCCGCCAGCCTCAACGAACAGGGGTTCGGCTTATATGAGCCAGCGGGCGGCTCTGCGCCGGATATCGCCGGAAAAGATATTGCTAATCCCATCGCCCAAATATTGTCACTGGCGCTGCTGCTGCGTTACAGCCTGAATGAAGACGAGGCGGCATCAGGTATTGAACGCGCGATAAATCGCGTATTGACGGAAGGCATTCGCACCCGCGACCTGGCACAAGACGGCCAGGGCATTGGCACTCAGGAAATGGGCGATATCATCGCTCGCTATATCGCAGACGAGGCGTAACCATGGCTAAAACGTTATATCAAAAATTATTCGACGCGCACGTGGTTCACGAGGCGGCGGGCGAAACCCCGATTATCTATATCGACAGACATTTAGTGCATGAAGTAACTTCTCCGCAGGCGTTTGATGGGCTGCGCGCTCACGGACGCCGCGTGCGCAGGCCGGAAAAAACCTTTGCGACCATGGATCATAATGTCTCCACGCAAACCAAAGACATCAACGCCAGCGGCGAAATGGCGCGTATTCAAATGCAAGAATTGATGAAAAACTGTCAGGAATTCAACGTCGAGCTTTACGATTTGAACCACCCCTGGCAGGGCATCGTCCACGTTATGGGGCCAGAGCAGGGAATTACGCTGCCCGGCATGACTATCGTCTGCGGCGATTCACACACCGCCACACACGGTGCATTCGGCGCGCTGGCGTTCGGTATTGGCACCTCGGAAGTCGAACACGTGCTGGCGACGCAAACTCTGAAGCAGGGCCGCGCAAAAACCATGAAAATCGAAGTTACCGGCACCGCCGAACCGGGGATCACCGCAAAAGACATTGTACTGGCAATCATCGGTAAAATCGGCAGCGCCGGCGGTACCGGCTACGTTGTCGAGTTTTGCGGCCCGGCAATCCGCGCCTTAAGCATGGAAGGCCGTATGACGCTGTGCAATATGGCCATTGAGATGGGCGCCAAAGCAGGTCTGGTCGCGCCGGACGAAACCACCTTTAACTACGTGAAAGGGCGCCGCCACGCGCCAAAAGACGAGCACTGGGAAGACGCCATCACCCACTGGAGCACGCTGAAAAGCGACGGCGACGCGCAGTTTGACAGCGTCATCACGCTGGCCGCCGAAGAGATTGCGCCACAGATAACCTGGGGCACCAATCCCGGTCAGGTTATCGCCGTTAGCGACAGCATTCCCGCGCCGGAATCGTTCCGCGATCCGGTGGCGCGCGCTTCAGCGGAAAAAGCGCTGGCGTATATGGGGCTGCAGCCGGGCGTACCGCTGACCGATGTCACCATCGATAAAGTATTTATTGGCTCCTGCACCAATTCGCGCATTGAAGATCTGCGGGCCGCCGCCGCCATCGCTCAGGGCCGCAAAGTCGCACCCGGCGTTCAGGCAATGGTAGTTCCCGGCTCCGGCCCGGTGAAAGCACAGGCCGAAGCGGAAGGGCTGGATAAAATTTTTATTGATGCCGGTTTTGAATGGCGCCTGCCCGGCTGCTCGATGTGCCTGGCGATGAATAACGACCGTCTGAACCCTGGAGAGCGCTGCGCGTCCACCAGCAACCGTAATTTTGAAGGACGTCAGGGGCGCGGCGGGCGCACGCATCTGGTCAGCCCGGCAATGGCCGCCGCCGCCGCGGTGACGGGCCGCTTCGCCGATATCCGTACACTGAAATAAGGGGAGGAATAATCATGGCTGAGAAATTTACCCAACACGCCGGGCCGGTGGTTCCGCTGGATACAGCGAATGTAGATACTGACGCAATTATTCCCAAACAATTTTTGCAAAAGGTTACCCGCACCGGGTTCGGCGCGCACTTATTTAACGACTGGCGCTTTCTGGACGATAACGGGCAGCGCCCGAATCCCGATTTTATTATGAACCGCCCCGAGTATCAGGGCGCCTCCATCCTGCTGGCGCGGGAAAACTTCGGCTGCGGCTCTTCTCGGGAACACGCCCCCTGGGCGCTAACCGATTACGGATTTAACGTGATTATCGCCCCAAGTTTTGCAGATATTTTTTATGGCAACTGCTTTAACAACCAGTTACTGCCGGTAACGCTAAAAGAAAGTGAGATAGACGAACTGTTTCAGCTTGCGCAGGCTGAACCGGGAATTTGCTTTGATGTCGATTTAGAACAACAGGTGGTGCGGGCTGGCAACAAAAACTATGCCTTCACTCTGGATGCCTTCCGGCGGCACTGCTTGCTCAACGGGCTGGACGGTATCGGGCTGACGCTACAACACGAAACCGACATCGCCGCCTGGGAAGAGCGCCAACCGGCGTTTATGGCCTGATAGACAAGCTGAATCCCGCCCTATTGTTCGCTATAGCTTCACAGCATAGCGAACAATAGGGCGCAACTGCCGGGCAGATTTGGTCTGCAAATAATCTGCGCCTGGCATCAGGTGTCAACAACGGGTAAAAAGTGATCCACTTACCGTCACCACCAACGGTCTA
>CALYPF010000027.1 GCA_945271245.1 uncultured Enterobacteriaceae bacterium
TGGATCAGTTTTCAACCGCTGGGGTGGATCAGTTTTGCACCGTTGGTAACAGCTGATTTACTAAATGACCGTGTGCGGCCGTTTTATGCGTCTCAGAACCTGCCAATGCTGAGGATACTGACAGACAGAGGCGCAGAATATTGCGGTAAAGTGGAACAGCATGATTATCAGCTTTATCTGGCGATAAATGACATTGAGCATACGAAAACGAAGGCAATGTCACCGCAGACCAATGGCATCTGCGAGCGGTTCCATAAAACGATACTGAACGAGTTTTATCAGGTGACGTTCCGCAAAAAGTTATATGGCGATCTTGATGAATGGCTGGCTCACTATAATAATGAGCGAACCCATCAGGGGAAAATGTGCTGTGGTCGTACGCCAATGGAAACGTTACTTGATGGAAAGCGCATCTGGACTGAGAAGAATTTAAGCCAGATGTAATCTGACATATACCTGTATAAATAACCGGTAACTGTCAGATCAGGTCTGAGCTAATACACCTTATAAGTAAGCGAAAGTTACTTTCCGCTCATTAACTCCGACAATTCTACCTGTGTTTCATGTTGTTGTTATATTTTCTCCCGATGCCTTATATATCGGCTGATTCATACAACCTGACTATTGCTTCGTTCACCCCTGTCGGTATCAACAAACTAGCCACGTGAACAAACATGGTTGCCAAGTAGCGTCTTTCTTATATTGGAGAATCATTGTAGAGCCGATGGTGTTTCGGCCTTTCAAATGACCGATTGGGAGCGATATTGATGTTTTCGGCGGGATTATTACACACGATTTGGCCAGACATTTAACATCAGAACCTCACAATCACTTATTGCGCAGAGAATGCAGATTGCCCAGTAAAGCTTCTTGTCCAATTTAACTGTCAGAGATCTATTTGGGGTTCAGACTATGTGATATTCGCAACAAAAATATACAGTAATGAACTGTATGGCACCATATCTGTTTACCGCTTTTTACTTGTGGTGAGTAAGCAGAGATATTTCGTCATGGGCATTCTTCAGCTATAGCCTTATGGGGGCGGTTGGAGGAGGGCAACAAAAAAGGCGCCCACCGAATGGTAGGCGCCTTTTTTAAAGCATTCCTGAGAATCAGTTCATGCCATATTTCTTTAGCTTTTTACGCAGAGTGCCGCGGTTGATGCCCATCATAAGAGCAGCGCGGGTTTGGTTACCGCGGGTGTATTGCATCACCATGTCCAACAAAGGTTGTTCTACTTCAGCCAGTACCAGCTCATAGAGGTCATTGACGTCCTGACCGTTCAATTGAGCAAAATAGTTCTTCAGTGCCTGTTTTACCGAGTCACGCAGAGGCTTTTGAGTCACCTGGTCCTGGGAGTTAACGGTAGAAACGGTCAGTACGTCAGAATTTACGCGTTGTTCGAACATAGTTCTGTCAGCTCTTTATTTCTGTTTACGCAAAATTTTCGAAGTATGCCTCCAACGCCTCCAGCTGTTCGCTGGCATCCTCAATGGCGTTGAATGTGCGCCGAAACTGGTCACTGGGCGCGTGCTCCTGTAGATACCAGGAGACGTGTTTTCGCGCTATTCGGTAACCTTTCACTTCACCATAAAAGGTGTGAAGTTCCCGAACGTGCGCGCAAAGCAAGCGCTTAACCTCTGCTAATGGCAGCGGGGACAGCAGCTCCCCAGTGTCCAGATAATGCTGGATTTCCCGAAAGATCCAGGGTCTCCCCTGAGCCGCACGTCCGATCATAAGAGCATCTGCTCCTGTATAGTCGAGCACGGCTCTGGCTTTTTGCGGGTCAGTTATGTCGCCATTCGCAATAACTGGAATATTAACTAACTGCTTAACTGCTCGAATGCTGTCGTATTCAGCCTCGCCTTTGAACAGACAGGCTCGGGTACGACCATGTATGGTCAGTGCCTGAATACCACAATCTTCGGCCAGCTGGGCTATTTCTGTGCAATTGCGATGCTCAGGCGCCCAGCCGGTTCGAATCTTCAACGTAACAGGAACGTTAACCGCTCCAACCACGGCGGTGAGGATCCGTTTCACCTGCTCCGGGTATTGCAAGAGAGCAGAACCTGCCAGTTTTCGATTCACTTTCTTTGCCGGACAACCCATATTAATATCAATAATTTGAGCGCCGTTGGCCACATTAATGCGCGCGGCTTCCGCCATTTCTTCAGGAACACTACCGGCAATTTGCACGGTGCGTATTCCAGGCTCATCCACATGTACCATACGTAAACGAGATTTATCACTTGCCCAAACTTCTGGGTTAGACGACATCATCTCAGAAACAGTAAGACCGGCTCCCATCTCATGACATAGCGCTCTAAATGGCCGATCTGTGATACC
Organism: uncultured Enterobacteriaceae bacterium; assembly: GCA_945271245.1. Lineage (GTDB taxonomy): Bacteria > Pseudomonadota > Gammaproteobacteria > Enterobacterales > Enterobacteriaceae > Apirhabdus > Apirhabdus apintestini. Next base: position 2,347 of record CALYPF010000027.1, read on the forward strand.
GGCCATAGGCGCTGCTATCAAGCGATTTCTAAGCTGGTAGTGTCCGATGCGCATGACTTAAGAAATGACCATACTGTGCCTGCAAGGCGGCGTATATTACGCATTTTTTGCCCGAGATGAAAGGCCAAACTTTGAACAATCCGATGTCGTAGATCAAAGAATCTTCCTGGGAGGGTGGGCTTAAACTTAATAAGTTTTATTAATCAAAAAGTTAACTTCAATTCGGTTTCGGTGCTGTTTTGGTTTTTTCTCCAGGAAATTAAGGGAATGGGCTATAAATACTGAAATTTATGGGGATGAAGTAAGAAGAGACGGGCAGGTAGCCCCTGCCCGTCACTTTACTCAATAACTACGCGGCCGTGTAATTTCTGAACCGGGCGGTTATTCGCGTGACGCATTGTTTTAGTAAACAGCTCAAGCTGCGTGCGAGAAAGAGTTAGGGGATGTTTTAATACCATCCAGCGCACCCCTTCCGTGCACGGTGGTGTGGTAAGTGAACCACTAAAGCGCCAGTACGTTTTCTGTTTGGGCAAAAGTGCATTAAGGTTGATAGTAGTTTCTATCGCGCTGCTTTTATCTGCCTCTGGAGGCATAACGTGCCAGAGTTTTTCTAGCTCAGGGTTTGTGTTACCGACCTCAAACATGACGGCAACAACGGCTATCTCTCCATCAGCATCTTGGTTAACTAAGTGCATTTCCATTGGATAATGTTTGCCGTGAATAGTGTTTTCACTCGGGGCGTGGAAATGAAATTGCTTAAGGACAAAGGTTTCTCCATCGAGAGAAAGGGTATTTTTGTTGTTATTCTCAGAGAAATTTGCCTGGATTGTATGCCCGTTGTTCAGCAGGCTATCCGGGCCGCTGGAATAGCGGGCCTGAAGAGGGCGCAAATGCGCAGGCTGCGTATGTGTAATATTAATAGGAGATTGATTTCGCCCCTGATGGCAAGTTTGCCATGCGGCGTCAAGGTCGCCCCAGCGCTCGGGTGCCTCTTGTCCTTCATATCCCCAGTGTGCTGCCGAAACTCCCAGTGGAGACAGAGCGAGCGTTAATAGCATGATGCGATTAAATTTCTTAGCCATAGTATTCATCCATTGAATTTTATGTTTTAAAAATGCAAATCAACGAGTTAAACCCAGGCAATACTAGCGGAAAGCGAAAGAATCGAGAGCGGAAATAATGCGACCCGTTTAGGCCGCATTAAGGTAATAAATCTTATTTTTTAATCCCGGTAATTCTGCACCACTCTTCTTTTTCTGCAATGGGATCGAGCTGGAACTGTGCGCTGTATGCGGCGCAGACGCTTTCTGCCTGGCTTGCCAATATACCGGAGAGCCCTAAATGACCGCCGCTAACAGGAAGCACACCTATAAGCGGTGCCAGTTCGCGTAGCGGACCGGCCAGAATATTGGCAACTACCACATCTGCTTTAAGACCTTCCGGCTGCTGCTGTGGCAGCCATAGTTCTAGTTTGTCGGAAACGCCGTTACGCTGCGCGTTGTCACGACTCGCCTGAATAGCCTGCGGATCAATATCGATACCGATAGCGTGCGCAGCACCAAGCTTTAGCGCAGCAATAGCAAGGATGCCGGAACCGCAGCCGAAATCGATAACCGTTTTTCCGGTTAAATCCAGTCCGTCCAGCCACTCCAGACAGAGTGATGTTGTGGGGTGTGTTCCTGTACCAAAAGCAAGCCCGGGGTCGAGCATGACATTAACGGCGCTTGCGTCAGGCACCTCACGCCAACTTGGGCAAATCCACAGGCGCTTGCCAAAGCGCATGGGATGGAAATTATCCATCCATTCCCGCTCCCAGTCTTTATCTTCCAGTTGTTCAATTTTATGAGGGAAATGTTGTCCCAGCAGCGGAGAAAGTTCCAATTGCGCGATGACGGCTTTCATATCACTTTCGGCGTCGTATAAACCAATAACGTCAGTATCTCCCCACAGGCGCGTCTCGCCCGGTAGCGGTTCGAAGACCGGCGTGTCATGCGTGTCCTGAAAAGTGACCGACACGGCACCGCTTTCCATTAGTGCATCACCCAGCGCTTCCGCATCAGCGCCGGTAGTATTAACTTTCAGTTGGATCCATGGCATGAAAAAACTCTTTTATTTATCGTCAGAAGTCACAGGCATCGACGCGGATGGTAAACCAAATCGATTGCCGATAATAAAGCTCAACAGGCTAAGAGAAAGCGCGGGCACAATGGGATGGAAACCTGCGATTTCAACATGGAGCGTTGCCAGGATGGCATACAATACACCGCCCGTAATCATTCCGCTCAGCGCTCCTGCGGCGTTAGCACGCTCCCAATAAAGCCCTAAAACAAGCGGCCACAGGAAGACGGCTTCCAGCCCGCCAAATGCCAGCAGGTTTAACCAAATAATCATCTGTGGCGGATTCCACGCAGCCAGAAGCAGCAGTGTGCTTAAAAGCAGCGTAATTCCTGTCGACATCCTTTTTAACCGAGTTTCATGCTGTGCCTGTTCGGGATGAAGACTTAGCCAGAGATCTTTAACTATCGTGGCCGATGACTGCAATAGTTGGGCGTTAATGGTCGACATAATAGCCGCCATTGGCGCCGCCAGAAAAATACCTGCCGCCACGGGTGGCAGCACCCGCACCATTAATGTCGGTATCACTTGGTCGGGGACGGTGAGATCGGGAATCACCGCGCGTCCCAGCGCGCCTGCCAAATGCATCCCCAGCATTAATATCGTCACCACTATCGTACCCAGGATAATGCCCCGATGTACGGCTTTACTGTCTTTATAAGAAATACAGCGCACCGCAGTATGCGGCAGACCAATAACGCCGAAGCAAACCAGCACCCAAAAAGAGGCCAGAAAACGTGGGTTCAAAATATCGTCAGCGCCCTGTGGGGTTACCAGTTTAGGATCGATATGCGTCAGCGTTTCAACGGCCTTTCCTGTTCCTCCAGCGGCGTGAATGACCGCAATAAGCAGGAGAACAGTGCCAATAAGCATTACCAACCCCTGCATGGCGTCATTGAGTACGCTGGCGCGAAACCCGCCAAAGGCCGTGTACAGCGCGATACTGACGCTGAAAATTAACAGGCCGTGCTGGTATGGGATCCCTGCGGCGGTCTCCAGTAAACGGGCTCCGCCAATAAATTGCACCGTCATTGCGCCGATGAACGCGACGAGCAGGCTAACTCCCGCCAGCCAAACTACCAGCTTGCTGTGGTAGCGAGCATAAAGCATGTCATTGAGCGTCACCGCATTGTAACGACGGGCGAGAATAGCGAATTTTTTCCCAAGAACGCCAAGCGATAGCCACACCGCAGGCACTTGAATCATGGCCAATAGCACCCAACCCAGACCGTACTTATAGGCGGCTCCGGGCCCGCCGATAAACGAGCTGGCGCTGATATACGTTGCCGTGAGCGTCATGGCCAGTACAAAACCGCCCATCGAACGACCGCCGAGAAAGTATTCGTTGAGAAAGTTACCCGCTTGCCTGCGACGCATGGACCACAGCGACAGCCCAAAAACCACCAATAAGTAGGCAATAAGTGGAATAATAATTTCAGTCTGCATGCTGCTCATCCTCCAGCGGGATATCCCGAAATAAAAAACGCACCATGAGCCAGCAAAGTAAAATAAAAAGAAAAGGAGTAATCAGACACGCCATTTCAAACCAGTGTGGCAGGCCGGTAGGGCCGATGGCGGAGTCCGGAATCCATGCGGCTGCAATCCAGGCAGCCAGATAGAGTATGGTGAGCCAGAGCGTCCAGCGCGCTTCCTTGTGGGCCTGAACAAAACGATTATCCAAGTCTATTCCCCGTCAATTCTGGAAAAATGCGATTGTACATTAAGGCAAAACGAGACGAAAAAGAAAGGGCCGGATAATCCGGCCCTGAAAGAGAGGCGTTAACGCTTAGTCCTGAAGACCCAGCTTTTTCTCCAGATAGTGGATATTGGTTCCGCCGTGTTCGAAGTTTTCATCTTCCATAATGTACATTTGCAGCTCGATATTGGTCTTAATGCCGTCAATAATCAGCTCTTGCAAAGCGTTGCGCATCCGGGCAATGGCGACTTCACGGGTTTCTCCGAAGCAAATAAGTTTGCCTATCATGGAGTCATAATAAGGCGGCACGGTATAACCGGAATAAATATGAGATTCCCAGCGCACCCCGAAGCCACCGGGCGCATGAAAGCGCGTGATTTTCCCCGGGCTGGGCAGGAAGGTCTTGGGATCTTCCGCGTTAATACGGCATTCGATGGCATGCCCCTGAATGACGATATCTTCCTGACGAATAGTCAGTGGCAGGCCTGCGGCGATACGTAATTGCTCTTTGATAAGGTCAACGCCCGTTATCATCTCGGTCACCGGATGTTCAACCTGAATACGGGTGTTCATTTCGATGAAATAGAACTCGCCGTTCTCAAACAGGAATTCGAAAGTACCGGCGCCGCGATAGCCAATCTCCACGCAGGCTTTAGCGCAGCGCTCGCCAATATAGCGGCGTAATTCTGGCGTAATGCCCGGAGCCGGCGCTTCTTCCACGACTTTTTGGTGACGGCGCTGCATGGAGCAGTCGCGTTCAGCCAGGTAAATAGCGCTTCCCTGGCCGTCTGCTAATACCTGAATTTCCACGTGGCGTGGATTTTCGAGGTATTTTTCCATATATACCATATCGTTATTGAAAGCAGCTTTCGCTTCCGCTCTCGTCATGGTAATGGACTGCGCCAGTTCTGCGTCGCTGCGCACTACGCGCATACCGCGCCCGCCGCCGCCGCCGGAAGCTTTAATAATCACCGGGTAGCCAATGCGTTTTGCAATGGCCCGGTTTTTATCCATATCGTCGTCCAGCGGGCCGTCGGAGCCAGGTACGCATGGGACGCCGGTTTTTTTCATCGCGCTGATGGCCGACACTTTATCGCCCATCAAGCGAATGGTTTCGGCGCGCGGGCCGATAAAGATAAAGCCTGATTGCTCTACCTGTTCAGCAAAGTTTGCGTTTTCAGACAGAAAACCATAGCCCGGATGAATCGCCGCGGCGCCAGTTATTTCGGCGGCAGAAATGATAGCCGGGATATTCAGATAGCTTTTTACAGACGGTGCCGGGCCGATACATACGGTTTCGTCAGCCAACAACACGTGTTTTAAATCGCGGTCCGCCGTGGAGTGTACGGCGACGGTTTTGATCCCCAGCTCTTTACAGGCACGTAAAATACGCAGAGCTATTTCACCACGGTTTGCGATAACAATTTTATCCAGCATGTTCGCCTCGTTATTCGATGACGACCAGCGGCTCGTCAAATTCAACCGGTTGACCACTTTCTACCAGAACGGCTTTCACTACGCCGGCTTTGTCAGCTTCGATCTGGTTCATCATTTTCATTGCTTCAACGATGCACAGTGTGTCGCCGACTTTAACCTGCTGACCAACTTCTACGAAGGCTTTTGCTTCCGGGCTTGGCGTGCGATAGAACGTACCTACCATAGGTGAACGCACGATATGGCCGCTGATTTCAGACGTTGTTGGCGCTTCTACAGGCGCTGGCGCGACTGCGGTAGAGAGGGCAGGCTGTTGCGGCTGTGCTACCGGAGCTGCGTAGGTTTGCTGCATCATGGGCATAGGCTGGTTGATGACCGCGCGGCTAATGCGCACGGACTCTTCGCCTTCGGCGATTTCCAGTTCAGCAATTCCTGATTCTTCAACAAGTTCGATCAGTTTTTTTATCTTACGAATATCCATGAGTGGGTTCCGTACTCTTTGTTAGTGTAATTGTGACAAACGTTTCACCGCCGTTTGCAGCGCCCATGAATAACCATCGGCGCCCAGACCACAGATAACCCCGCTGGAAATATCAGAGAGCCAGGAGTGGTGGCGGAAAGGCTCGCGAGCGTGTACGTTGCTTAAATGGATCTCAATGAACGGGATTTCCACAGCCAGCAGCGCATCGCGTAGAGCCACGCTAGTGTGCGTAAAAGCGGCCGGATTAATCAGGATATAGTCTATCGTCCCTTTAGCCTGATGAATTCGGTCGATCAGCACATGTTCAGCGTTTGATTGCAGATGTTCGAGGCAGACGTTCAGTTTTTCAGCTTCTTTCGTCAGGCCATTCACGATATCCTCAAGCGTTTGCGACCCATATTTTTCGGGTTCACGGGTACCGAGCATATTAAGATTGGGGCCGTTCAAAAGTAAAATCTGAAATTTACCCGCCATTTTGCTGCTATCTCCTGCGAACTTCTATGAAGTTACAAAATATACCTTCAGTGTCTGCTTGTCACCCCCGGTGCGGCGAAAAGCTGACCGACGATGAGTTAAGGGGGCACATTATATCTATTTCGCTACAGTTAGCAGCTAAATACTGGTCTTATCAGGGAAGATTATCAACCGTAAATAATCCATATGCGCTTGCGAATTCACTACAGACGCCACCAGCGGCGGAATGTTTTATAACGGAACGCCAGCATTATGGCTGCAATACAGGCATAGATGAGCGGCTGGGGAGAAAGGACTTTTACGGACCATATATAGTGAACCGGTGCGAGGATTGCGACCAGATAAATGGCGTAGTGCAACTGCTGCCAGCGTCTGCCTAACTTACGCTGCGCTGCCTGGGTTGAGGTGAAAGTTAATGCGAGCAAAATTACCCAACTCAGCAGCCCGAGCGTGAGCCAGGGTCGCAATACCAGCTCTCGTCCAAGTAAATTCAGGTTGTTCGCCCCCAATTCCAGCAGGGCATAACTGGTCATATGCAATGTCGCCCAGGCAAAACACCAAAGGCCTGCCGGGCGGCGCATGCGGATAAGCACAGGCTGCCGCAAATAACGCGCCACGGGAGAGATAGCCAGCGTTAATAGCAACAATTTTAGCGCCATTCTGCCGGTAAACTGCTGAATATCTTTTGCCGGATCGGCGCTGAATTGCCCATGATTTACGGCATAGAACAGCCATATTAACGGTAACAGCGCCAGCAAATGCAGGAGTGACTTCAGCATGCGTAGTTGAGGGAGCGTCAGGCGCATAATCAAAAATTTTCCCGTAAATTCAGCCCATGATAGAGCGCGCTAACGTCCTCGGCATAACCGTTGAATAACTGCGTCGGCTGCCGTTTTACATCCAGGATGCCGCCTGCACCAATGACGCGCTCCGAAGCCTGCGACCAGCGGGGATGATCGACGTGGGGATTCACGTTTGCGTAAAAACCGTATTCACCTGGCGCGGATGAATGCCACGTTGTTGCAGGGCGCTCGCTAACCAGTCGGATACTCACCAGCGATTTAATCCCTTTAAAACCATATTTCCAGGGAACCACCAGTCGAATAGGCGCGCCGTTTTGCGGCGGTAGTGCTTTACCGTAAACCCCGGTAACCAATAACGCGAGGGGATGCAGCGCCTCGTCAAGGCGCAGCCCTTCTATGTACGGATACTCCAGCCCTCCGCCAATAAACCTATCCTTCTGTCCCGGCATTTCTTCCGGGCGATAGAGCGTCTGAAAAGCAACATATTTTGCACGACCGGTAGGATCGGCCTGTTTGATAAGGCGGGCAAGCGGAAAACCTACCCATGGAATCACCATTGACCATGCTTCAACGCAGCGCAGGCGGTAAATTCGCTCCTCCTGTGGATAGCGGGTAGTGAGTTCATCGTATGAAAGCGTAAAAGGTTTATTGACTTCGCCGCCGACGGTTAACGTCCACGGCTGCGTGTGCAGCATGCCGGCATTCGCTGCCGGATCGGCCTTATCAAGCCCGAATTCATAGAAGTTGTTATAGCCGGTGACTTTATCTTCTGGCGTGAGAGGAAAATCTGCCTGCCACTGTTTTGGGCGGGAATAGGTTAGCGCTTTGCCCGCCGGAGCGAGCGGCTTGTCGTGCCCGCTAAACCAGTCAAGCCAGTCGGCTTTGGCAACAGAAGGAAGAGCCAGGCCGCCAGCGGTTAATCCCAGCGCCTGGAGTATACGCCGACGCTGCATAAAAAAAGCCGATTCGGCGGTGACATCGGCTTCAGTGAGGCGGTTTCGTTTCATGGTTTAATTCCGGCCAGTTCGCATGTATTAAGCATGGTTGCCGAAGACCGGAAGCGCGAATAAAAAACGCCTGGAGCGGTAAACAATTATTTCATCTTTACCAGGATACGCCCGTGCGCGCTGTTTTCCATTATCGCCTGCGCATGCTGCGGCGTTTCGCTAAGCGTAATTTCCGTGGCCACATCGGTGAAAAACGCCTCAGGCAAATCTCTTGCCAGGCGGCGCCAGGCTTCCAGGCGCCGCATTGACGGTGTCATCACGGAATCCACGCCCTGTAAGCGAACATTACGTAGAATGAAAGGCATGACCGTTGTTGGCAGCGCGAAGCCGCCGGCCAGTCCGCATGCAGCAACGCATCCGCCGTACTGAGTTTGCGCCAGCGCCGCAGCGAGCATTTCATTACCTACAGTATCAATCACTCCGGCCCAGCGCTGCTTTTCCAGCGGGCGCGCTGCGGCGAATTCACTGCGATCCAAAATTGTGCTGGCACCAAGATGATGAAGATACGGATGCATGCTTTCGCGGCCAGAAACAGCGGTGACGGTATAGCCCAGGGCGCTTAATAAGGCGACGGCGGTGCTTCCAACGCCACCGCTGGCGCCGGTAACCAAAATTTCACCGCTTGCAGGGGTAATTGCTGCATCTTCAAGCGCCATGACGCACAGCATTGCGGTAAACCCGGCGGTACCAATAATCATCGACTTACGGCAATCAAGCCCCTGGGGAAGAGGCACCAGCCAGTCTCCCTTCACGCGTGCCAGTTCGGCCAGACCGCCCCAATGGTTTTCGCCTACGCCCCAGCCGGTCAGTAACACCTCTTGTCCCGCATGAAAGCGAACATCTTCACTGTGGCGGATCCGTCCGGCGAAATCGATGCCCGGCACCATCGGAAACTGACGGATAATTTTTCCTTTGCCGGTAATGGCCAGCGCGTCTTTATAATTCAGGCTGGAATACTCGACTTCAACGGTTACGTCTCCTTCCGGCAGCGAACTTTCATCAATCTCTTTTACCGCCGCCAGTGTGTTTTTATCTTTTTGTTCAAGGAGAAGTGCCTTCATAAACGGTTCCTGTTGATGTATGACATATTTTTTTGAAAATTCTTACTCAAGACTATACTCGCATCATGCCGATAATATAGCGGCACATCGCAAGAAAAAATCGCAGTGGTTTGCGGTAATTTTGGTAACATACGGCGTTTTGACTGATAAGTTAGTGCTTACTATCATTGCAGTGAAAGTTTATTTATCTTACTTAACGGAGTTAACACAAGGATGCGCTTAACGACGAAGTTCTCCGCTTTCGCTGCTCTTATCACTGGGTTAGCCATCTTCGTGACCCTAATTGGGTGCTCGTGGAGCTTTTATCACACCGTGCAGGAAAAGGTTAATCAGCGATTAGGCATGGTGATTGTTCTTATTGATAATGAACTCATGTGGCGTTCGCCGGCGCAGTTGAGCGATCGCCTGGAAAGCCTGATGCTGCCACAGGAAATTACGCACCTGTCATTAAGCGCCGGCCAGCGCAGCATTGTGGATTATGCAATTACCCCACCTTATCTGGCGGCAGGCAGTTACTTTCGCACGCGTATTTATGAAACCAGCCTGATGAAACATCCGGGATTAACGCTGAGCCTGAGCTATCGCGATCCGGTAGATGATTATTTTCGCTCCATGTTGACCACCGTACCGCTTTCTCTGGGGATTGGTTTCATGGTTGTCATGATATTTATTTCCGCGCGCTGGATAAGACGCCAATTCGCCGGGCTTGAATTAATGGAAAGGCGGGCTGCGCGGGTGCTGAACGGCGAGCGCGATAAAGCGGTCATTGGGACGCTGCAGGAGTGGCCTCCCAAAATTAGCGGTGCGCTGAATATGCTGCTTACGGAACTGCAGCATGCGGGGGAACAGCGTAGCCGTATGGATACCTTAATACGCTCCTATGCCGCTCAGGATGCGCAAACCGGGCTACACAACCGGCTATTTTTCGATAACCAGTTGGCGACGCTGCTGGAAGATCATGAACAGGTTGGAGCGCATGGCGCCGTCATGATGATCCGGCTGCCGGATTTCGATATTTTGCGCGAGTCCTGGGGGCGCAGCGCCGTTGAAGAATACCTGTTTACGCTGGTTAATCTTCTGTCGACGTTTGTTTTGCGCTATCCCGGGGCATTACTGGCCCGCTATTTCCGCAGTGATTTTGCGGTACTGTTGCCTCACAGCTCGCTGAAAGAAGCGGAAGGGATTGCCAATCAGCTTCTTAAATCCGTGGACTCACTGCCGACCACGCACATGCTGGATCGCCATGATATGTTGCACATCGGTATTTGCGTGTGGCGCAGTGGGCAGAGCGTAGAGCAAGTCATGGAGCACGCGGAAGAGGCTGCGCGTAATGCGGTGCTTCAGGGTAGTAATGGCTGGGCGGTGTTTGATGACACGCTGCAGGAGAAAGGGCGCGGGAATGTGAAATGGCGGACTATGCTGGAAGAGATGCTGCGTCGCGGTGGCCCGCGTTTGTATCAAAAGCCAGCGGTAATGCGCAATGGGCGAGTGCATCATCGTGAAATTATGTGCCGGATTTTTGATGGCGAGCAGGAAGTCGTCTCCGCTGAATACATGCCCCTTGTTCAGCAGTTTGGACTGGCAGAGCAGTACGATAGACTAATGGTCTCGCGCGTAATAGCGCTATTGCAATATTGGCCTGAAGAGACGCTGGCTATCCCGATAACGGTAGAATCGCTGATTCGCCAGCCTTTTCAGCGCTGGTTGCGCGATACGCTAATGCAGTGTGAGAAATCGATACGCCAGCGAATTCTTTTTGAACTTGCAGAGGCGGATGTTTGTCAACATATCGGTCGTTTACAATCGACCGTACGTTTGATCAAGGTGCTTGGGGCCAGAGTGGCGGTGACGCAGGCGGGATTAACCGTAGTCAGCACCTCCTATATTCACATTCTGGACGTCGAATTGGTCAAATTACATCCCGGCCTGGTGCGTAATATTGATAAGCGTACAGAAAATCAGCTATTTGTTGAAAGTCTGGTTGCTGCGTGCAGCGGCTCCCGGGCGCAAGTTTTTGCGACCGGTACGCGAACCCGCGGCGAATGGCAGACATTAATTGAGAAAGGTGTTGCGGGCGCGCAAGGTGATTTTTTCGTAGGATCGCGCCCTCTGGACAGTAATGTGAAAAAATATTCGCAAAGATATCCGGTTTAACCTGTCGTTTAGCTGGTTTTTACGTAGAATATCGCGCGCTGCTTTCCGGAAGTATCGCATCAGTGCGGGCCGGGAAAAGCAGTACATTAACGCCAGTTTAGTCATTACATGAATCGTTGCAGCGTAATAATTCACCTTCAGTACATTTAGCGCGAGCTTTTCGCCAGATGTGCCAAACTGTTAATGGTGAAACGAACTGCATTATTTTTCACCGAAGCAGAACGTTTTTTGTGCCTTGTCGCTGCTTCATGTGGTTGGTAAAGTAAGCGGATTTTGTTTTCCGCCCCAGCTTTCAGGATTATCCCTTAGTTATGTTGAAAAAATTTCGCGGCATGTTTTCCAATGACCTGTCCATTGACCTGGGTACTGCGAATACCCTTATTTATGTAAAAGGACAAGGCATCGTACTGAATGAGCCCTCCGTTGTGGCCATTCGCCAGGATCGTGCTGGTTCTCCAAAAAGCGTTGCGGCTGTGGGCCATGATGCTAAGCAGATGCTTGGCCGTACGCCTGGCAATATTGCGGCCATTCGCCCAATGAAAGACGGCGTTATTGCCGACTTTTTTGTGACGGAGAAAATGCTGCAGCACTTTATTAAACAAGTGCATAGCAACAGTTTTATGCGTCCCAGCCCGCGCGTGCTGGTTTGCGTGCCGGTAGGCGCGACCCAGGTCGAACGTCGCGCTATCCGCGAATCGGCCCAGGGCGCAGGCGCCCGCGAGGTATTTCTTATTGAAGAACCTATGGCGGCAGCGATTGGTGCAGGCCTGCCTGTTTCTGAAGCCACCGGTTCAATGGTGGTCGATATTGGCGGTGGTACTACGGAAGTTGCCGTCATTTCGCTTAACGGCGTCGTATATTCTTCTTCTGTGCGTATTGGGGGCGATCGCTTCGATGAGGCCATTATCAACTATGTGCGTCGTAACTACGGTTCTCTGATTGGTGAAGCGACGGCTGAGCGCATCAAGCATGAAATCGGTTCCGCTTATCCTGGCGATGAGGTTCGCGAAATCGAAGTGCGCGGGCGTAATCTGGCGGAAGGCGTTCCGCGCGGCTTCACGTTGAATTCCAATGAGATACTGGAAGCGCTGCAGGAACCTCTTACCGGCATCGTTAGCGCTGTAATGGTGGCGCTTGAGCAATGTCCGCCTGAGCTTGCGTCTGATATCTCCGAGCGCGGCATGGTATTGACGGGCGGTGGCGCGCTGCTGCGTAATCTCGATCGCCTGCTTATGGAAGAGACGGGCATTCCGGTTGTTGTTGCTGAAGATCCGTTAACCTGCGTGGCCCGCGGTGGCGGTAAGGCGCTGGAAATGATTGATATGCACGGCGGCGATTTGTTCAGCGAAGAGTAATTCGCAACAGAAAAGGGGCGTCAGCCCCTTTTCCGGAGCCGGGATATGCATAATCTATGAAGCCTATTTTTAGCCGAGGCCCGTCGCTGCAGATCCGCCTGATTTTGGCGGTAATAGTGGCGCTTGGCGTGATTATTGCTGACAGCCGTTTAGGTGCGTTTAGCCAAATCCGGACCTATATGGATACCGCCGTCAGCCCATTCTATTTTATTTCCAATGGCCCTCGTGAATTGCTCGACAGCGTGTCTCAGTCGCTCTCTTCCCGCGATCGTCTGGAAAAAGAAAACCGCACGCTACGTCATGAGTTGCTCATGAAAAATAGCGATTTAATGCTGCTTGGGCAATACAAGCAGGAAAACGCGCGCCTGCGTGAGCTGCTGGGCTCTCCGCTGCGGCAAGATGAACAAAAAATGGTCACGCAGGTCATTTCTACGGTTAACGATCCGTATAGCGATCAGATTGTCATCGATAAAGGCAGCGTAAATGGCGTGTATGAAGGCCAGCCGGTCATTAGCGATAAAGGCGTCGTTGGGCAGGTTATTGCCGTTGCGAAACTGACCAGCCGGGTATTAATGATTTGTGACGCCACACATGCGCTGCCGGTACAAGTGCTGCGCAACGACATTCGGGTGATTGCGGCAGGCAGTGGATGTTCCGACGATCTTCAACTGGAGAATCTGCCGGCGAATACTGATATCCGCGTTGGCGATGTCCTGGTGACATCCGGTCTTGGCGGTCGTTTTCCTGAAGGTTATCCGGTCGGCGTGGTTTCCTCGGTTCGCGTGGATAACCAGCGGGCCTATACGGTTATTAAGGCGCGCTCAACCGCCGGGCTGCAGCGGTTACGCTATTTGCTATTACTCTGGGGCGCCGATCGCAATGGGCTAAATCCTATGACTCCGGAAGAGGTTCATCGCGTTGCTAATGAACGCTTAATGCAAATGATGCCGCAGGTGTTGCCTGCTCCGACAACTATGGGACCGCCCGCTCCGCTTCCTGCACCGACCACCGGCGACGCCTCTCCCTCTAATAGTGCTGCGCCGTACCCCCAGGCATCACCGCCGCAGGGGAATTCGCCCTCGTCAGTCAACCGCCCGCCAGCGTCGATGGCACCAGGAGGTCGTTAGTGGGCAGCTATCGTAGCCAGGGGCGCCTTATCATTTGGTCTTCTTTCCTGATTGCGCTACTGCTACAGGTGATGCCATGGCCGGATAACCTTATGGTATACCGGCCAAATTGGGTATTGCTAATCCTGATATACTGGATACTTGCGCTGCCGCATCGGGTTAACGTTGGTTCCGGCTTTATATTGGGCGTAGTGCTGGATTTGATAGGCGGTTCGATTTTGGGCGTACGCGCGCTGGCTATCAGTGTGGTTGCTTATTTAGTTGCGCTGAAGTTCCAGCTGTTACGTAACCTGGCGCTCTGGCAGCAGGCGCTGGTCATTATGCTGCTTTCGCTGGCGGTTGACGTTATCGTGTTCTGGTCAGAATTTCTGGTAATTGATGTCGCGTTCCGCCCGGAAGTGTTCTGGAGCAGCGTTGTCAGCGGCGTTCTCTGGCCGTGGCTGTTTTTGCTCATGCGAAAAATCCGCCATCAGTTTTCCGTGCAATAAGGTAATTCATGAATCCAATTTGGCTGGCATCGGGATCGCCGCGCCGCCAGGAACTCCTGGCGCAACTGGGTATTCCATTCGAGCGTATTGTGCCGAATATTGAAGAAGTCCGCCGTTACGATGAAGATGCCCGGACCTATGTTCGCCGGCTAGCGCAGGAAAAAGCGCGCGCAGGAGTAGCGCTGGCTCCCCGAGATTTGCCGGTGCTGGGAGCGGACACTATCGTTGTGCTGCACGGTGAGATTCTGGAAAAACCGCGCGACGCGGAGCACGCCGCACAAATGCTGGGGCAGCTTTCCGGGCAGACGCATCAAGTTATCACCGCTGTCGCCGTTGCAGACAAGTGGCATATGCTGGATTGCATTGTGGCGACGCAGGTGAGTTTCTGTACGCTGTCGCCGCAGGATATTGCGGATTATGTCGCCAGTGGCGAACCGATGGATAAAGCAGGCGCCTACGGCATTCAGGGCGGCGGCGGTTGCTTCGTCAGAAAAATAGATGGCAGTTATTATGCCGTGATGGGCCTGCCGCTGGTTGAAACGCGCGAATTGCTCAGCAACTTTACTGCGTTACGGGATGAACGAGGGCAACATGACGGCTGAACTTCTGGTAAATATGACTCCATCGGAGACGCGGGTTGCGTATATCGATGGCGGTATTCTTCAGGAAATCCATATTGAGCGAGATGCGCGCCGGGGAATTGTAGGAAATATCTACAAGGGTCGAATTAGTCGCGTGCTGCCGGGCATGCAGGCGGCTTTTGTAGATATTGGCCTGGAAAAAGCGGCTTTTCTGCACGCTTCAGACATTATGCCGCATACGGAGTGCGTTGCCGGGGACGAACAGAAGAATTTCACCGTGCGGGATATCTCCCAACTGGTACGCCAGGGGCAGGATTTAATGGTGCAGGTGGTGAAAGACCCGCTCGGGACGAAGGGCGCACGTTTAACCACCGATATCACACTGCCATCGCGCTATCTGGTTTTTATGCCCGGGGCGTCTCATGTCGGCGTTTCCCAGCGTATTGAGAGCGAGGAAGAGCGCGAGCGGCTAAAACGCATTGTCGCTGACTATTGCGACGATCAGGGAGGATTTATTATTCGCACCGCGGCGGAAGGCGTGCGCGATAACGCCCTTGCTGCCGATGCCGCTTATCTCAAGCGCGTGTGGAATAAGGTCATGGAGCGCAAAAAGCGCCAGCAAACCCGCTGTAAACTGTATGGAGAGTTGGCGCTGGCGCAGCGCGTACTGCGCGATTTTGCCGACGCAGCGCTCGATCGTATTCGCGTGGACTCGCGGCTTACTTATGAGAAGCTGCTTGAGTTTACCGGCGAATATATTCCTGAAATGGCCAGCAAACTGGAACATTACAGCGGGCGTCAGCCGATTTTCGATCTGTTTGACGTGGAAAATGAAATTCAGCGCGCGCTGGAGCGCAAAGTGGAACTGAAGTCTGGCGGTTACCTGATTATCGATCAAACCGAGGCGATGACGACGGTGGATATTAACACCGGCGCTTTTGTCGGGCATCGCAACCTGGACGATACGATTTTTAACACTAACATTGAAGCTACGCAGGCGATAGCGCGCCAGCTTCGGCTGCGCAATTTGGGTGGGATTATCATCATCGATTTTATCGATATGAACAGTGACGATCACCGTCGGCGCGTACTGCATTCCCTTGAGCAGGCGCTTAGCAAGGATCGCGTAAAAACCAGTATTAACGGATTTTCACAACTGGGGCTGGTAGAAATGACGCGCAAGCGCACGCGTGAAAGCCTGGAACACGTACTGTGCTTTGATTGTCCTACCTGCCAGGGGCGTGGAACGGTAAAAACCGTCGAAACCGTGTGTTATGAAATCCTGCGTGAGATTGTGCGTGTGCATCACGCTTATGACTCCGATCGTTTTTTGGTGTATGCGTCCCAAACCGTGGCAGATGCGCTTAAAAGCGAAGAGTCTCACTCGCTGGCCGAAGTGGAGATCTTTGTCGGTAAGCAGGTGAAAGTTCAGGTAGAACCGCTCTATAACCAGGAGCAGTTTGACGTTGTGATGATGTAATGTGGCCTGCGCCGCATACTGGCATCCGCTGCGGCGGTTAACAAGGAGTCAAGAGTGAGGCGACTGCCGGGCATTTTGCTACTCACGGGCGCAACGCTTATCGTTATTGTCGCACTGATAGTGAGTGGTTTGCGTCTGGCGCTGCCGCATCTGGACCGCTGGCGCCCTGCGATACTCACGCAGATTGAGCGCGCCACCGGTACTCCTGTTTCGCTACAGCACATCCGGGCCAAATGGCGCAATTTCGGGCCGCAGATTGAGATGCGCGACCTGAATATTGGGCTTGAAGACGGCGGGCATCTGAACGCATCCCGCGTCACGCTGGCGCTGGATGTCTGGCAAAGCCTGCTGCATATGCGCTGGCAGTTTCGCGACCTCACCTTTTATCAGCTATATCTACGCTTAAATCAGCCGACTGCTCAGCGCAGCGGAAAAGGGATTTCCTCCGATCGCGCAACCGATCTCTTTCTAAATCAATTCGACCGTTTTACTTTGCGCGATAGCCGCGTGAGCTTTCTTACGCCCTCCGGGCAGCGCGCGGAAATCGCTGTCCCTCAGCTTACCTGGCTGAATACTTCCGGGCGCCACCGCGCGGAAGGGCAAATTAGTATGACGAGCTTTACCGGCCAGCACGGCGTGGTACAAATGCGCATGGATCTCAGGGATAACGGCGGCTTATTAAGCCACGGCCGCGTATGGATGCAGGCGGATGACGTTGATGTAAAGCCGTGGCTTAGCCACTGGTTGAATGAAAAAATCGATTTGCATGAAGCGCGCTTTAGCCTGCAGGCGTGGATGCAAATTAAAGACGGGCTTCCCACCGGTGGCGATTTGTTTTTGCGCCAGGGCGGGGCCGCCTGGGCCGGAGAGCAGGATAGCCTGCATCGCCTTAACGTCGATGGGCTAACGGCGCACGTCAATGCGCTGCAAAACGGATGGCAAATAAGCATTCCAGATACCCGGATTGACATTGACGGGCGGCGCTGGCCCGCCGGAGCGCTCAGCCTGGCGTGGCTTCCTGAACAAAGCGTGGGTGGTATAAACAACGAGCGTAGCGCGGAACTGCGGGTACGCGCGGGGAATCTGCGGCTGGAAGATCTTCTTCCTTTACGCACCATCGCGCAGAAATTTGCGCCGACGTTGAGTGACGTCTGGAAAAACCTGCGCCCGCAGGGACATTTACAAAAACTGGCGCTGGATATCCCGCTGCAGCAGCCGGAGAAGACGCGTTTGCAGGGGCGCTGGCGCGATCTGAGCTGGCAGCAGTGGAAACTGCTGCCCGGCGCGCAGCATGTATCCGGAGATGTTGCAGGCAGTCTTGAAGACGGCCTGCTTCATCTCAATTTGCACGATGCCGTGATGCCTTATAGCGGCGTTTTCAAAGCGCCGCTTGAGATAGTGCACGGGGCGGGTGCGTTCCACTGGCGGCACAGTGCGGATGGGTTTTCCCTGCTCGGCCAGCAACTGGACGTGCAGGCAAAAGCGCTGCGCGCGCGCGGTGATTTTCGCTATAGCCAACTTAATAATGACGCTCCGTGGCTTGGCATTGTTGCAGGCATTAGTACTACCGATGCCGGGCAGGCGTGGCGATATTTCCCGCATAATCTGATGGGGAACAAACTGGCGGACTATCTCTCCGGTGCGATTCAGGGAGGAAAAGTAGATAACGCAACGCTGGTGTACGGGGGAAACCCACGTCTGTTTCCCTACAAACACAATGAAGGGCAATTTGAAGTACTGGTACCGCTGCGCGGTGCCACGTTTGCTTTCCAGCCAGGCTGGCCTGCACTACAAAATCTCGATATGGAACTGGATTTTATTAACGACGGTTTATGGATGAAGGCACCGCAGGTGAAACTGGGCGGCGTGACCGGGCGAAATTTACGGGCGACTATCCCGGATTATTCGCGCAGCAAATTGTTAATAGATGCAGATATCAGTGGGCCTGGTGAGGCGGTGGGCCCTTATTTCCAGCAAACGCCGCTGAAGAGTTCGTTGGGCGCGACGCTGGAACAATTGCAGCTTAGCGGCGATGTAAAAGCGCGGCTAAATCTTGATATTCCGCTCGACGGGGAAACGGTGCTGGCAAAAGGTGATGTGCAGCTACGTAATAACCGCCTATTTATCAAGCCGCTCGATTGTGAACTGGACAGCCTGAGCGGTGATTTTCATTTTGCGAATGGTTATCTAACAAGCCAGCCGCTTAACGCCCGCTGGTTTCATCAGCCGGTTGCTCTGCGCTTTGAAACGCGGGAAGGGGCGAAAGAGTATCAGGTCGGCATTAATCTGAATGGGCGCTGGAATCCGGTCGCGATGGGCATACTACCGAAAAAGTTAGATGACGTCGTAGCCGGCGTCGTGCCCTGGCAAGGCGACGTGGCAATTACATTACCCTATCGCGGCGGTGCCCGGTATCAGGTTAATCTTGCGGGGGATTTAAAAGAAGTAAGTAGTCACTTACCATCGCCGTTAGATAAGTCCGCAGGCGAGCCTTTACCGGTAAAAGTTAACGCTAATGGCGATCTTACGCATTTTGACCTCAACGCCAGCGCCGGCGGGCAAAGTCACTTTGCCAGCCGTTGGTTATTAGGCAATACCCTGGAGCTGGAGCGCGGGATTGTTACCACTAAGACGACCAAAAGCCCGGCATTGCCTTCAGCGGCGGGACTGGAGTTGAATCTGCCAGCGCTTAACGGCGAGGCGTGGCTGGCGCTGTTTCAACGCAAACCGGCGCCGTCGACGACAGCGAAGCTGCGTCTGCCGGAGGTTACTCGCCTGTCGACGCCGGCCTTGACGCTGGGAGGGCAGCAGTGGCGGAACCTTCAACTAAACGCTCAGCCTTTTTCTGATGGCATGCGCGTCACCGCCCGTGCCAGAGAACTGGATGGCGATTTGACCATGAGTAACGGAGCCCCCTGGCAGGCGCAAATTCGCTATCTTTACTATAATCCGCAGCAAAAAAGGCGCGCCGCAGATGATAAAACTGCGCCTGCGCCGCTGGCTGATACGCCTGAGCATATTGATTTCCACGGCTGGCCGGACATTGCTTTGCGCTGCGCGGAGTGCTGGCTGTGGGGACAAAAATATGGCCGCATTGACGGTGATTTTGCCGTGAAGGGAAGTACGTTAACGCTGCGTAATGGGCTGGTTGACGCCGGGTTTGCCCGACTGACTGTCAATGGTGAATGGATAAACCAAGCCGACGCGCCGCGCACCTCGCTAAAAGGCGAGCTGGTGGGCAAAAAAATAGATGCTGCTCTTGGTTTTTTTGGGCTGACAACGCCGGTGAAGGGGGCGCCGTTCGATGCAAAATATGATTTGCACTGGCGCGATGCGCCTTGGCGGCTGGATGAACGGTCGCTAAACGGCATTATTCATAGTCGGCTTGGGAAAGGGCAGATTGATGATTTTGGCGCGGGCCATGCGGGGCAGCTTCTGCGGTTAATCAGTTTTGATGCGCTGCTGCGTAAACTGAAACTGGATTTCAGCGATACCTTCGGCCAGGGATTCTATTTTGACTCCGTGCGCAGTACTGCGTGGATAAAAGATGGTGTACTGCATACCGATGATATGCTGGTTGATGGGCTGGAGGCCGATATTGCGATGAAAGGTCGCGTGGATTTCGTGCGGCGAGAGCTAAATCTCGACGCAACGGTAACGCCTGCGGTCTCTGCGACAGTCGGCGTTGCGACCGCTTTTGCGGTTAACCCGATAATCGGTGCCGCCGTGTTTGCCGCAAGCCAGGTGTTAAGCCCGCTGTGGAATAAAATTTCAGTTCTGCGCTATCACATTTCCGGCCCCATCGATAAGCCGCAAATAAACGAAGTGCTAAGGCAGCCGCGGCGCGAAAAAGCGCAATGATTGACGCGCGCCGGGAATTGCCTCAAGCTCACTGAATAAACCCGTATGCGCCGGACAGCCGGCGCGGAACGCATGAGTAATCATCAATGACCCTTAATCTTGTCAGTGAGCAGTTACTTGCTGCTCATGGTCTGAGCCATCAGCATCTGTTTTCTATCCTTGAACAGCTATCCGAGCGCCGTCTTGATTACGGCGACCTTTATTTTCAGTCCAGCTACCATGAGTCGTGGGTACTGGAAGATAAAATTATTAAAGACGGTTCCTGGAATATTGACCAGGGCCTCGGCGTGCGTGCGGTAAGCGGCGAGAAAACCGGCTTTGCCTATGCAGACCAGATAAACCTGCTATCGCTGGAGCAAAGCGCGCAGGCTGCGCGCAGTATTGTGCGGGAACAGGGAAATGGAAAAGCCCGAGCGCTGGTAGGGGGTGAACATAAACCTTTATATATGGCGATCGATCCGCTTCAAAGTATGACGCGTGAAGAAAAATTGAATATTCTGCGCCGGGTGGATGCGGTGGCGCGGGCAGAAGATACGCGCGTTCAGGAAGTGAACGCCAGCCTGAGCGGCGTCTATGAACTGATTCTGGTCGCCGCCACGGACGGTACGCTGGCGGCGGATGTTCGCCCGCTGGTGCGTTTGTCCGTGAGTGTCCAGGTTGAGGAAGATGGTAAGCGTGAACGCGGTTCAAGCGGCGGCGGTGGACGCTTCGGCTATGAATGGTTTTTGGCACCGGTAAACGGTGAGGTGCGCGCTGAAGCCTGGGCGAAAGAGGCGGTACGTATGGCGCTGGTCAATCTTTCCGCCGTCGCGGCACCGGCCGGAACATTGCCCGTGGTTCTCGGCGCCGGCTGGCCTGGCGTTTTACTGCATGAGGCGGTTGGCCATGGGCTGGAAGGTGATTTTAATCGCCGGGGGACGTCGGTATTTAGCGGGCAGATGGGCGAGCTGGTGGCTTCACCGCTGTGCACCGTTGTTGATGATGGCACAATGACCAATCGTCGCGGTTCACTCGCCATCGACGATGAAGGGGTTCCCGGCCAGTATAATGTGCTGATTGAAAATGGCATCCTGAAAGGTTTCATGCAGGATAAGCTAAATGCGCGCCTGATGGGTTTGCAGCCTACGGGTAACGGGCGTCGTGAGTCTTACGCGCATCTGCCAATGCCGCGAATGACCAATACGTATATGCTGGCAGGTGAATCCACGCCGCAGGAAATTATTGAATCCGTTGACTACGGCCTGTACGCACCTAATTTCGGCGGTGGGCAAGTGGATATTACCTCCGGGAAATTTGTCTTTTCAACCTCAGAAGCCTATCTGATTGAGAAAGGGAAAGTGACGCGCGCGGTGAAAGGCGCGACGCTGATTGGCTCCGGAATCGAAGCCATGCAGCAGATATCCATGGTGGGAAATGACTTAGCGCTGGATAACGGCGTGGGCGTTTGTGGTAAAGAGGGGCAAAGTGTGCCTGTCGGCGTGGGCCAGCCTACGCTAAAAGTCGATAAACTGACCGTCGGCGGTACGGCATAAACTTTCTTCCGGCGGGGCGGGAAGTTAGCGCTCGCTTCGCCTGCCACTGCTGCCTCTGCGCATATCCTGATAAAGCTGCGCGACTTTCACGAAATAATCGCTCAGATAGTTGATACAAACCTGCACTTTAAGCGGCAGCTTGTCTTTTTCGGTATAGAGCGCGTAAACCGGTCTGGGTGCAGACTGATAGCGCGGGAGCAAAACTTCCAGTTCACCGCTGTTTACACCGTTAATTACCCACATCAGCGGCACATATGCGATGCCCGCGCCGACGGAAATCCAGCGCGTCAGCGTCATCGGGTCATTCGTGACAAACCGGCCTTTTGGCGTCAGCCGCGTTGAAATTCCTTCCGGAGCGACCAGCTCGAACTCATTGTCAGGGCGAACGCTATAGGCTATCCAGGAATGATTGACTAAGTCCGTCGGTTTTTCCGGCGTGCCATATTGGGCTAAATAGCCCCGCGAGGCACAAACCACCATGGGCATTGCGCCCAGTTTACGTGAGAACAGGCTGGAGTCTTGCAGTGATCCAACGCGGATAACCAGATCCAAACCATCGGCAATCAGATCCGGTGCGGGGATGCCGGTCACTAAATTGACCGTGAGGCCCGGATATTCTCGCAGCATATCGGCGGTCATACTCGCCAGGATATTTTGCGCCATCGTTGAAGAACTGCCGATGCGTAACGTGCCGGTAGGCGTGTTATTAAATGCATAAAGCTGTTCATGAACCGCGTGCGCTTCCTGTAGCATTTTTCGGCAGCCCTGATAATAGATTTTCCCGGCTTCTGTCAGGCCAATGCTGCGCGTACTGCGGTTAAGCAGTTTAACCTGTAGCTCGTTTTCCAGTTGAGATATGGTCTGACTAATTGAGGATACGCTCATTTGTAGCTGGCGCGCGGCTGCGGTAAACGAGCCAAATTCCACAACGCTTGCAAACACGGACATGTGTTTTAATCGATTCATTATTCACTCTGGCTTAAAAGTGATTTAGATCACAAGTAATAGATAACAGGTTAACAGTTACGTTAATATACTATTTTTAACAAAACCAACGGCGCGATTTCTCCCTCGCACCTTCCGCCATTCTCTTCGTGGCGCCGCTGGTAAACAATAAACGGTCACCTGCTTGTACTTCCAGGATTAACATGAGTTTATTTCCGGTTATCGTGGTTTTCGGACTTTCGTTTCCACCGATATTCGTTGAGCTGCTTCTTTCACTGGCGATTTTTTGGCTGGTGCGGCGCGTGCTTACCCCTACGGGGATCTATGATTTTGTCTGGCACCCGGCGCTGTTTAATACGGCCCTGTACTGCTGCCTGTTTTGGTTGATATCGCGCTTGTTTGTTTGAGGTTGATGTGAAAACGCTAACAAGAAAATTGCTCCGCACCGGCGTGACGCTGGTGCTGGTTCTTATTGCCATCATTGCTATTTTCCGTATCTGGAGCTTTTATACGGAGTCGCCATGGACGCGCGACGCGCGTTTTACCGCCGATGTTGTCGCTATTGCCCCCGATGTTGCAGGGCTGATAACGGACGTACAGGTTCATGATAATCAACCGGTGCGAAAAGGGCAGATATTATTCACCGTGGATAAACCGCGCTACCAGCAGGCGCTGGCGCAGGCTGAGGCGGACGTCGGCTATTATGAAGCGCTGGTGAATGAAAAGCGGCGCGAAGCCGGGCGACGTAATCGCTTAGGCATCCAGGCCATGTCTCGCGAAGAGATAGAACAATCGAATAATGGTTTGCAGACTTCGCTGCATCAGTTAGCTAAGGCCCAGGCGACGCGCGATTTGGCAAAGCTGGACTTAGAACGCACGACCGTTCGCGCGCCGTCTGACGGATGGATAACCAATCTTAATGTTTACGTCGGCGAGTTTATTACGCGCGGCTCCACCGCAGTTGCGTTAGTAAAAAAAGACTCATTTTATATTCTGGCTTATATGGAAGAGACTAAGCTTCATGGGATTAGGCCGGGCTATCGTGCAGAGATCACGCCGCTCGGTAGCAACCGCGTATTGAAAGGCACCGTTGAAAGTATCTCCGCCGGGGTGACTAATGCCAGCAGTAAAAATGACAGTAAAGGCATGGCGACGGTGGACTCCAATCTGGAGTGGGTTCGCCTGGCACAGCGTGTTCCGGTGCGTATCCGCCTGGATGAGCGGGTCGGTAATTTGTTCCCTGCTGGCACTACGGCGACTATCGTGATAACCGGCGCCCGCGATCGTCGTGAACAGCAGCACTCTCCCTTCATGCGGTTACTGCATCGTCTGCGTGAGTTTGGCTAAGCGGGTATGGGCTTTCTGACGATTTCACACCTGCATTTACGCTTTGCGGTCAAGCTGGCCACGGCCGTATTGCTGGCGCTTTTTATCGGTTTCCATTTCCAACTGGTCACGCCGCGCTGGGCGGCGCTAACTGCGGCGATAGTCGCTGCCGGACCAGCGTTTGCTGCAGGTGGAGAGCCATACTCCGGCGCAATCCGCTATCGCGGTATGTTAAGGATTGCCGGTACTTTTATTGGCTGTATCGCCGCGCTGGTTATTATCACATCGCTGATCCGCGCGCCGGTAGTGATGCTGCTGGTGGGCTGTATCTGGGCAGGATTTTGTACCTGGATCTCTTCACTGGTGCGCATTGAGAACTCTTATGCCTGGGGGCTATCCGGCTATACGGCGCTGATTATTATCATTAGCATCGAACATGCGCCACTGACCGCGCCGCAGCTTGCTATTGAGCGCTGTAGTGAGATTGTCATCGGGATTATCTGCGCCATAGTGGCTGATTTGCTGTTTTCCCCGCGCTCTATTAAGCAGGAAATCGATCGCGAGCTTGATGGATTATTAGTCGA
This sequence comes from uncultured Enterobacteriaceae bacterium, assembly GCA_945271245.1. GTDB lineage: Bacteria > Pseudomonadota > Gammaproteobacteria > Enterobacterales > Enterobacteriaceae > Apirhabdus > Apirhabdus apintestini. The sequence goes on from CALYPF010000027.1 coordinate 26,851, forward strand.
TCAGTACAAACTGATGCAGCTTTGCCTCGCCCATGAAGACGCTGAAGCGGTAGACAATGCGTGGAGCAGCCTGGTACGGCGTACCACCGCATTAGATGGAATGCGCAGCAATTTGAATATAGAGTCGTCGCGCTGGCGGCGCGCCAATCGCCGTTTGCAGGTGATTAACACACTGTCGCTGACGATGATCACTCAGGCCTGTGAAAGTTTTTTGATTCAAAATACCCGCCCTCAGGCTTTCCCTCATGAGTATAAGGCGCTTTTTTCACAGCCGGCGGAAACCGCGCTGGAAGTCCATAACCGGCTGAAGGCGGCTCGCCAGGTTTTTGCCGGCGCCGGACAAAAAGATATTCCGGTGACGCTCTATAGCTGGGTCAGTAGCGCGACGCGCTATCTGCTGTTAAAACGCGGCGTGCAGGGGAATACGCGCATCAGCGCTATCGAGAATGGAGTACTGACTGGTGAAACAATTATTAAACCGGTTTCTGCCGAGCGGCATCATGCGATGGTCAATTTCTGGCGTACAACCTTGGCCAGCGCGCTGGGGACACTGTTTTGGCTATGGACCGGCTGGACATCGGGCAGTTCGGCAATGGTGATGATCGCTGTTGTAACCTCTCTGGCGATGCGTCTGCCTAACCCTAAGATGGTCGCAATCGATTTTCTATACGGCATGATTGCCGCGTTGCCCATTGGAGCATTCTACTTTCTGGTGGTGCTGCCTTCGACGCAGCAAAGCATGCTGTTGCTATGCCTGAGTATGGGGCTATTTGCGTTTTTTATCGGTATTGAAGTGCAAAAACGCAGGCTGGGAACTCTTGGCGCGATGGCCGGAACGATTAACACGCTGGTGTTAAGCAACCCAATGACTTTTCAGTTCAATATGTTCCTGGATAGCGCGCTGGGGCAACTGGTCGGCGTGGCGCTGGCGCTGCTCGTCATTTTGCTGGTACGCGATAATTCCCGGGAATATACCGGGCGCACCCTGTTAAATCAGTTTGTTTCTGCGGCCGTGTCGGCGCTAACCACCAATAAAGCGCGCCGCAGAGAAAACCATTTGCCTGCGCTTTATCAGCAGCTTTTCCTGCTGCTTAACAAGTTCCCCGGGGATATCGCAAAATTTCGGCTGGCGCTGACGTTGATTATTGCGCATCAGCGCCTGCGAAACGCGCCGATTCCAGAGAATGACGATCTATCAGCTTTCCACCGGATACTCAGGCAAACGGCGGATCGCGTTATTTCGGCATCCAGTGATGCAAAGCGCGCGCTCTACTTTCACCAGCTTCAGGAAGAACTTGAAATTTATCAGGATAAGCTGCGGTTCTGGGAAGCACCGCTGCAGGTAACGGAGCCGCTGCGACGATTAGCTTATATTCTGAATAAATATCAGCACGTGCTTACAGAAAGCTAACCCGGCGGCATTCCGTGGTTGATAGCGGGGTGCGCCAAATACCCGCCTGACTAAATTAGTTGCGATAGATTTCTCCAGCCGGCCGCTTTGCGCCGGCTTTTCTATACTTACCTCTTTGATGTGAATACAGGAGGTGAATATGACCGGGACGGCAATAACGGAACATGAACTGTTCCGCCACGGATATTTTGTGGGTGGCAAATGGCTATCGCTAGCTGACACTTTTGATGTGCTTAATCCCGCGACCGGCGAGGTGATAGCGCAAGTGGCGAAAGCGGGACGTCGTGAGACTGAGGCAGCCATTGCTGCTGCATCTGACGCTTTTCCTCAGTGGCGGGCGCAAACGGCGAAAGCGCGGAGTGAAATTCTTTATCGCTGGTATCACCTGATAATCAGCCATAAAGCGTGGCTGGCGCGTCTGATGACGGCGGAACAGGGCAAACCGTTAAAAGAGGCGGAAGGAGAGGTCGAATACGCCGCCAGTTTCATCCAATGGTTTGCAGAACAGGCCAAGCGCGCAAACGGCGAAATTATTCCCCCGGCGCAGGCGGGGACGCGGATTTTGGCGACCCGGGAACCCGTTGGCGTTGTGGCTGCGATTACCCCATGGAATTTCCCGGTGGCGATGCTAACCCGCAAACTTGGTCCGGCGCTGGCGGCCGGCTGTACGGGCATCATCAAACCTGCGAATAATACCCCGCTGAGCGCCTTTGCGCTGCTAGCGCTGGCGCAAAAAGCGGGGGTGCCGGAGGGGGTGCTGAACGCCGTGGCTGGTGACACTTCTTCAATCAGTGATGCAATCATGGAAAGCCCGGTAGTACGCAAAATCTCTTTTACCGGCTCAACGCGCGTCGGAAAAATGTTGATGCGTCGCTCGTCGGAAACGCTAAAAAAAATCTCGCTGGAACTCGGTGGTAATGCGCCTTATATCGTATTTGATGATGCGGATATTGACGCTGCCGTTGCCGGCGCAGTTGCCAATAAATTCCGGAATGCCGGGCAGGTGTGCGTTAGCGTAAACCGATTTTTTATTCAGTCAGGCATTTATGATGACTTTACCAAACGCCTTGCGCAGGCCGTGGCTAAGTTAAATGTGGGCGATGGAATGGAAGAAGGCGTTGTGGTTGGCCCGCTGATAGAACCTGCGGCGCTGGAGAAAGTAAAGGAACACATTGATGATGCGGTTAATAAAGGCGCTCGCGTGCTCACCGGAGGAAAACCGCACTCGAAAGGGGGGAATTTCTGGGCGCCAACGGTATTGGCGGACGCCAGCGATGATATGGCGCTGGCTCAAGAGGAAACCTTTGGTCCCGTAGCCGCCTGCTTTCGATTTACCAGTGAGGAAGAAGTCATTAAGCGTGCCAATAATACGCCCTATGGCCTTGCCGCCTATTTTTACACTCAGGACATATCGCGGATTTTCCGCGTTTCCGGGCAGTTAGAAAGTGGGATGGTCGGAATTAACGCCTGCACGGTCTCGACTGAGCTCGCTCCTTTTGGGGGAGTGAAGGCGTCCGGATTGGGGCGTGAAGGATCGGTGCTGGGGCTTGAAGAATATATGGAGGTGAAAGCACTGCACTGGGGAGGCCTTTCGTAGCGCTTCTCTGGTTAAATTTACCTGAGGTCAGAGAGGCATAAAAAAGCCCCCGCGGATGCGGGGGCAAGTCGTCGGACACGACGACGAGGGTTTATTTGTAAAGCTGTGCAGTTGCGTGCCAGTTACTGCCTTGATGTAATTCAGTGATAAGGTAGCCGTTAGCGCCTTCCTTTTCGGCTTTATGCGCCAGTTCGCTGCGAATAGCCATCGGTGAACCGCCCACGTGGGAAACCGATACGCTGCCCATGGCCTGCATTTGTTGCGCATCCTGATTACTTATGTTTTTTACCGCGGCATTAGCGCCAAAAGACAGGGCAAATGTGGTTGCCAGCCCGAAAGCGGCGAGCGTGAGTATTATATTTCTCATTATCTCTACCCCTGAAACAAAAGGCACAGCGCAACCCATCGAGGGTTAGCGCTGGTGCCTAAAACCAATTTGGTCAAACGGCATTATTTATAAAGCTCTGCTGTCGCATGCCAGCTCCCGCCCGTACGAGCTTCGATAATTCGATAGGCAGATGCGCCCTGCTCATCCGCTTTTTTGCTCAGTTGCTGATTCATATCCATTGGCGTGCTACCTATTTGACTCACTGAAACAGTCCCTATTGTCTGGCGTTCTTGCGCTTGATCGGCATTAATAGAAGTAGCTGCGAAAGAGCCAAATGACAGCATAGATAATAGGCTAAGAGCGACAATATTAGTTTTAGTATTCATTATTTCACCTCGTCGAATTCTTTTGTTTTGGGTCACGATGTGTGACCTTCATCACGAAAACGAGTATACACTAATAACTGTAAAAATTAATACCACGCTAACTATAATCAATGAAACTTTATGCTAATGAAATGGTTTTTTTATTCCATTGAGTTATTAAAAATTCGTATTTATTGTGAAAGGAGATTGGTTTGCTTTTTAAATCAATATGATAAGTCAATTTAACTATTTGTGCGTTTGTTTTAGGTATTAAAAGCCATTAATGGAATTAATGATGGTGCTTTTATCTGGTCAGAGTGGTTTCAATAGTGTTGTATTGGGTGGTGGGCGCAGGGCGCACCCGCGCATGACCGGAATAGGGGATTATTGGGTAAAGATGAGTCAGGGTCGCTAACAATGGATTAAAAAGATAAGTCTGACGGTGAGTAGTGTTAGCGTCCTGCAGGTTTATAGCTCCTGATCGAACAGGACCAGAATAGCTTCGTGGAGTTGTTGCACTGTAAAACCGCGAGATGGCGTGGTGAAAATAGTATCGTCACCGGCAATCGTACCGAGAATGCCTTCCGCTTTCCCCAAAGAATCAAGAAGGCGAGCGATAAGCTGTGCTGCGCCAGGGCTGGTGTGAATCACTACCACCGCGTCGTTGTAGTCGATATCTAAAACCAGGTTTTTTAAGGGACTTGAGGTAGTGGGGACGCCTAATTCAGCCGGAAGGCAATATACCATCTCCATTTTGGCATTGCGTGTACGCACGGCGCCAAATTTGGTGAGCATGCGAGATATTTTTGATTGATTGATATTTTCAAAACCCTGCTCCTGCAGTGCCTGAACTATCTCGCCCTGAGAGCTGAATTTTTCTTCTTTAAGCAGCGCTTTAAACGCTTTTACTAATTCTTCTTGTTTAGCAGAAGTGCGCATAAATGGTCACCTGTCTGGCTGTCATGCAGGATAATACTATGCATTTAAGTGAATTTTTATGCAAATTAAATGCTGTGGCCAAATTTAAAATTATTTTATAAAAGCGCGTAATTCTATCAGAAATTGTTATCGAGAAACATGTCTATATCACAGCATATAAATATCCTTAAAAGTAAAATATATGTTATCAAAATGATGTTGTTTGGTTGGTTGTGTGGGTGTAATGTAGCTACCTGTCATTATTGATTGCGGGTAGCTCCGGCATGACTGAGCGGAATATAAAGAGGCGATTGCATATCTAAGCTATTGGATATGTTTACATAATAATTATGGAGTGATTGTAATTTTCGGCATCCTGAATTATGGTCGCCCGCTACGCAAAACCCGCATAACTTCGCTAACTATAATTAAGGAGTTTAGGATGAAAGTTGCAGTCCTCGGTGCGGCTGGCGGTATTGGTCAGGCGCTGGCGCTTTTATTAAAGACCCAATTGCCTTCAGGTTCAGAACTCTCACTTTATGATATCGCGCCCGTAACTCCAGGCGTGGCGGTGGATTTAAGTCATATCCCTACCGATGTTAAAATTCAGGGTTTTTCCGGCGAAGATGCGTCTCCCGCGCTGCAGGACGCTGATATTGTCCTGATCTCTGCAGGCGTCGCCCGGAAGCCGGGCATGGATCGCTCTGATTTATTCAATGTGAACGCGGGCATCGTAAAAAATCTTATTGAGCAGGTTGCAAAAACCTGTCCAAAAGCCTGTATTGGCATTATTACCAACCCCGTAAATACCACCGTGGCCATTGCTGCAGAAGTGCTGAAAAAGGCCGGTGTGTATGACAAAAACAAATTGTTCGGCATTACCACGCTGGACATCATCCGCTCTAATACCTTTGTTGCCGAACTGAAAGGTAAACAGGCGTCTGAGGTTAATGTCCCCGTTATTGGCGGGCATTCGGGCGTGACGATTTTGCCTTTACTGTCTCAAGTTGCGGGCGTCACGTTTAGTGAACAGGAAGCGATAGATTTAACTAAACGAATCCAGAACGCGGGAACGGAAGTGGTTGAGGCGAAAGCCGGAGGAGGCTCTGCTACGCTATCAATGGGACAAGCGGCGGCACGTTTTGGTCTGGCGCTTGTGCGAGCATTGCAAGGGGAAGCGAATGTGGTTGAGTACGCTTATGTAGAAGGCGATGGCAAATATGCCCGCTTTTTCTCTCAGCCTTTGTTATTGGGTAAGAACGGTATCGAAGAGCGCCGCGCTATCGGCGCACTAAGCGCTTTTGAGCACCAGGCGCTGGAAGGCATGCTGGATACGCTAAAGAAAGATATTGCGCTGGGTGAAGACTTCGTCAAATAAGTGATTAAACCCGCGGTTAACCATAATTATTAGGGAAGGCGTCAGCCTTCCTTTTTTTGCGTATCGGTATATCACTTCCGTAGCGGTGCTTAGCAATACCGGCATATTACTTGGGGTTAACATCAAACCGACAGAAGGTGATTTTTAACCCGCTTCGGGAAAAAATAATACGCCTTGTCATGCGGCTTTTTATTATCAGAGCCTGAATGGCATACTTACCGTTTCCGCGTAAGTGTTACCAACGGTGCAAAACTGATCCACCCCAGCGGTTGAAAACTGATCC
>CALYPF010000028.1 GCA_945271245.1 uncultured Enterobacteriaceae bacterium
TACACATCTTCAGGTTTAAAACCTTCATCTAAATCGCTAATCACAAGATGGAAAACAGGCTGACTAAGACAATCATCAACATACATCTTGCTCTGTTCGCTAAGCTGGTTATAGGTAGCTGAATATGCATCAGCAAGAATTTTAAGATGATTAGTGTTGGAAAAGAAAAATTCATTTTTTGCATTTATTTCTTCGAGTATTTTATACAAACACTCTTGCTCACAATCTTCTTTTAGCTCCTTAATCCAATCCCGGAGAGGAACAATATAGACACCCAATTCTTTCATCCCGGTCGGTACTACAGTTAACTTATACGGATTAAATTGAGCATCAAACTTATCAGCGTATAAAGGCAAACGCTTGTTCCCAAAAAAAGATGTTGTTATTCTTTCTCGTTCTACTGTGGGAAGGTTTATGTACTCAGCTCTAAATCGAACAATCCCTTCACTATCTACTTTATTATATGTCCAGTAGTTATCATCATCATTAGAATTAAGATCATTAATCAACGTAACCATCGCTGACTGTCTTTTTACTAAAGTGCCCCCATTTTCAATTTCTTTACAACGTGCGCGGTATGGCGTATTGAAAAAACCACTCCATAGAAAATCCTCTTCTGTTACAGTATCGAATTCATCGTCGCTAACGTGATAGTACGTTTCATGTCTTGAAATTTCACCATTAACAGCCCATCTAGTAATCACAGTAAAGTCTTTAAACATTCCCTCAACTTCAATCAGAATTCCATTAATTGCCTTGCGACCTATCTTTCTGCACACCACCTTATAGTTTTTATTTGGGAATGGGGTACGAATGACAATATCAACGTTCGCTTTCAATACCAATTTAAGCTGTGGTATCTCCACATCTATAATATCAACTTGTACATCGCTATATTTTGCATAATATCGAGGGGTTAGGTGAATCAGCATTCTGATCTCCGTGGTTAGTTGTTATCTTTCATCTTCTGATTTCTTGCCTGAGTTTGGACGCCCGGCAAGGCATGATCTGTGTTGTAACGCTCGTAAACCCATGCAGCGCCGATTCTCACCATGAATAAACTGGCCTCCGTGCCAGTTGCTGTGAACACTCGACCGATAATACGTCCGTATTGGTCTTTCTGAGTGTATGACACGGTAACAGACTTTCCGGCAATCAGGCTTTTAAGCTGATTGGCTGACCAGTTACCAAACGCTTGTTTCTTTTCAGGAGCATCGATGTTTGCCAGGCGAATCCTAACAGGCTTTTTCTCCTGCAATACCTCAATAGTGTCTCCATCCAGTACGCGTATTACTCTTCCCTTCAACTCGGTTGCCTGTAGGGTTAAGGGGTATAGTAAGGCTGCATACACAAACAGTTTTATCGTTTTTAGGCGTCGCATTGATTAGCCCTCACCTGTTAAAGCAAGATACTTTGCATATACCTTTTTTGCGTATTTCATACGGAATGGTGCATTAGCTCCTTTAAATCCAGCATTATATGCACCTACAGATTCCCAATTCACACCATTAGAAGAAATGTTTTTTGCAAGTATCCACGCTCCAACATAAATATTTTGGCAGGGATTATTAATTAAATCATTACGTGTGATACCCATTCCTGCCAGCGTTGGAAACCATGAAGAATTGATTTGCATTAACCCTACATCCTCACTAATCACTTTTCCTCCACGCTTGTTTAAGCCAATTGCTTTCGAATTCATACCGCTTTCTACTTGAGCAATAGCAATAAGCAATCGGTGATCGATTTGGAATCGCTCTGAAGCTTGATTAAAACAATGACTGAGATTCACGTCTATTGGTTGAGTTGTTGCAACGCCATAAAAAGGGATAACTAGAAGAAAGATTAAACAATTCCTAAGAGTATGCATGTTTGACATCCTGTGAAGGTGAAGTAAGCAACCGTTACAAGAGGGATTTTTTTAACCCATCGGGAGAATAATAGAACCAATAATAAATTAACCAGCATTAAAGAAGCCGCGTACTCAGGAGTAATCATAAGCCCTATAGCTGGGAAAATGTAGTAATCTCCGGATGCGATCCATTTCTCTTTTTTCAATACATAACCATAAGCGCTAAATAATAACGCTGGCATCAAATAAAATAGCACTGACCAAGTTGAAATTATCAAATCATTTGTTCGCAAGGACAACATTGCTACAACCAACAACAAATAAATTGTGAAATCAGGTATCCATCGAGCACTTAAATCTGTGTATGCCACTACTGACAAAATGAAACAGAATGAAGATAACAGCATATTTTCTGAAAGAAAAAATATCAGCACCGGCATTGTGAACATCACAATTGCCAAAACTGGAAATCGTCCCACCTCTTCATTTTCGGTTAGAAGTTGCTTCCCTTGTTCTATTGCATTTTTCTTTTCATTTAAATATATCGCAGGGAAGGTTTTAGAAAGAACACATGCGAAAGCGCTAAGCACGATTAAATAAACAATCATCATTATCTCACATAGACAATATAGCCCGCTGGTATAAAGTTTGGTTTCGGATTTTTTCCCGCAAGCGAAATAATTGAGGTGCTATCCGTAAACCCAATTAACGCGCTGTAATCCGTTGCTCGCATGACCTCTGAGAGCACACCACTCGCGGAGGGCATAAAAACATAACCGTAGCCACCATTCACATACATCTTTATCGAGGTATCCTTTGGTAGCCATACGGGTAATGTGACCTTATTTGTCACATCACCAGTTGCGCTATCGTTTGCCAAGTAATAAGTATCGAATGCTGTCGCATAGTTCAGAAATAAAGACGCCTTATTTAACTTTAAAGTTTCATTATAAGAGCTATTACCTTCGAATGAATTTTGATAGATTGCAACCACTAAAACACAAAGCGCAACTATAAGTAAGGATTTCATCACATTCCCTCATAAACACTACATTAAAGGATTTATCAAAATTAAATCCTCAGCAACCTTACCTAACTGTCCAGGGCTAGGTATTCTTTTTCCAGACTGTGCAGCAATTGCCAGCTTTTTCAGTAGTTCGACTGACGCATTAGCCATAACTTCATTTTTATTGAGGCCTGTTACTTCGAATGAATCAAAATCAATAAACGTAATCCTGTATTCATCGTTTATGAATCTCCCTATTGCTGGATATGGAACGAAATATGATGCAATTTTATTTACAGATTTAGCTTTTGCGTCGATCTTTTTCACTAACTGATAAGCTCTTAAGTGTGTATAACGTTTAAGCATCGCCAGTGACTTATGACCAGAAATAGAAGCAATCTCTATCATGTTTAACGTACCCAGCTCAAAAAGCCTGCTAATGGCCTCATGGCGCAAATCATGAAATCGAAGGTCATGTATCCCTAAATTTTTTATGCTCTTGCGCCATTTTGATTTGAAAGAATTAGAAGTAAATGAGAAAACGCGCCCACTTGTTTTGGGTTCCATTCCAAGAAGTAACTCTCTTGCTTTCTTTGATAATGGTACATCGCGCCAAGTCCCATTCTTTGTTTCTGGTAAATGCGCGACACCTATACTTAGATTCACATTTTCCCATAGCAATCCTATCATTTCCCCTTGTCTCATTGCGGTTTCAAGCGCAAGATGAAAAATTATATTCATATTTTCATCATGTAATTCAAAATATTTTGTTATTTTCCTTTCTTCGCTTTTGAGTAGTCTCCGTTCTCTCCCCTTACCAATCTTTGGCTTGCGAACAGCAAGCACAGGATTGTTATTGCATACACCCCATTCCACTTGCGCCAATTTGAATACCGACGACAAAAAGGCAAGTTCAAGCCTAACTGTATTCCCAGATATTTTTTTCTTTGTTCGTTCATGAATCGAGTTCAATCGTTCATCACGATAATTTGATATATCAACCGAAGATATTTCATGCATTAACAAGTCAGCAATATAATCCGGTGTCTGGTCTGGTCGTTCAAAAATCAAAATGCAAACCGTTTATGGCGAAACGTCATGCATGAATCACGCAACTATTTATGCCTATTGCCCTACCGGAACAGTGGCTATTGGAGGGTCTTATGGGTTAAGAGGTTGGTCAAGTGGATCTAACCACAACTCACCAGATTCAATGGTGCTTGATCCTGATAACAACAGGTTCGCCATTTCGTTACCGAACAACTCGAAAGGTGATGCGTGCTTCCAAGCGATAGTGAATTGTACTACAGAATAAAATTGTCAATCCGGCGTGTGGCGTTCGCCGGGCGGGAAGCCGAGACTAACGCCGTATACCTATACTAATTACAACTCGTCATTCAATTACTTGAACATCGGTGTTCATGATTTTTGTACCTCTCAGTATGGCAACGAAAACGACCGTAATGACTCTTGGCGAGGAGTAGAAATGCTTTCTGATGGCTCATGGAGAATCACTGTAAAGGACAGCAGCGAGACAGCCATTTGCCTTGATTGGTGAGGCCTCTATGGCTTTCATGAAACAGAAAATATTTAATTTAGGCACACTGCATCGCAACGGTAACTTGAGTAATGTTGGGGGGTGCTTTGCAGCAACCAGTTGCCACCCGACTTTGTTACCTCACAGCTTGAAGTGTCATCATCATAGCCAATCTTGATTACTCTAACGTAACTTAGAGCGCACATTGAATGTTGTCCCATGTCTATCTTATTGTTAGGAAAAGTTGAGCTGTAGGTTGAGATTTTTTCCTCTCCTCCTATTTTGCTCCACACACCGGATTGACAAAATGATTACTGAAATGCGAAACATGAAGCTATACAGCTGGTTTTGTGCTCATTTTTGTACCATTGGCCTGAACCTGCTGGTGACTCATAGACCTGACAATAGTGCGCGTCTTCAGCGTTCCCCATTCTACTGACTGCACAGAAATCAAATTTCCCAAGATAACCTGTAGTTGAAGTTAACGTTGTTTTGACCTTTCCTCCGGATTTGAGCCAAACACCGGATTGACAAGAAAGTATGCCTCCAGATGCATCGCGGCCTATAAGCCCATTGGGTGAGCAAGATGCTCCCGCCGTCGCCACGCCATTCACCTGCACAAATTCGTTAGCGGTCATGCGACCATTCGACTGAATTGTTCCGGCTTGAACCTGACCGCCTGTATAGATCGACTTGTTGTTATAAGCCCGAATCCAGGTACTGTCGGTCATGTTAAACCCGCCGCCCCACTTCTCGTTATACCAGCCTGTATCGCCGGTAGTGCGGAACCAACCTCCTGTGTAGGTTTCTCCCGCTGTACGAGTCGTCTGGGCGTTAACATTGGTTGCAGTAACGTTAGTAGAATTGACGTTTGTAGCGGTGACTGTCGTTGCATTCGCATTTGTGGCGTTTAAGGTAGTTGTTGTCGTTGTGGCCGCATTAGTAATGTTGTTTCCCCCCATATTCAGCGCCGTACTCATCGTGTTGAGTTCTGGGTGGCCGGGAACAGCCTTACGGTAGAGATAATCGCTAATGTTAATCCCGTTTTCGTAAAATCCAGCGATCACTACGCTTCCTTCACCTGGGTTATAACCACCGAATGAAGAGAGGTTCATAGTCCAGCTGCCCAACGCTCCCTGCGCAACTCCATTATCAATAATGCCGCCATCAGCCCCAATTCCGATAGCGATCTTGCGAGCCAGGCTTTTTGAAAGCTTTACCCCTCCATTCAAAAAGGTCATTGAATTAAGTTTATTTGCAGTTGGTTCGAATACACGAGTTTGATATGTAGCTGAAAAACCATTCTGAGATGAAAATCCTGCTGGCAGATAACCACTGCTAATAAGCTGAGAAACACCAAATATAAACGGAGTTGTTGCTGTCGCCGTAGCTGCGATTGTGTCGTGGTTATCTTTGATATAGGTATTTACTGCCTGCTGTACACGCTTGGCCTGAGTAGCTGCAACAGTAGCTCTATACTGGTCTACAAACCAATTACTCATTGGAATAATGATAAACGTTAAAAATATAAGAAAGATGCCAATTGCCCATACTGCATCACTTATTTGTGCAACACCTTTTTTCATGAGGTAGCTCCTTTAAATGTATAAACCATGCCACTAAATTCATCTGCCAGTGCATTGTAATTACCCTGGATTATCTTTGATTTAATTGAGTTGGATTGGTTGCAATGGACAAGGTTATATCCGCTAATGTCAATATTTCTACCAGTGATTTCACCATTTCTGATAACAGAACTCATTTTCTGGTGCGCAATTATAAAAAGTGTATTTGCGATGTTTTGTTTTGCATTTGGATTTACTTCTTCACAGAACATAACGTATCTGTCGATAGCATCAAAAACCGACGAGGCATGAATGGTTGAAACGACAAACATTGTTAGAGAGGCTTTAAGTACCTCATGTGCAGTATGGCTGTCTCGGATCTCCCCCAGAAGCAAGCATGAAGCTCCTGTTCGCCAGGCTTTTTTCGTAGCTGAGGCGTATGTTTCATACTGACCAACTTCCATCTGCATACATCGCCCATGCCCATGACGGCCATTAAGAAGTGTTTCAATAGGATCTTCAATCGAGACTCCCAAACCTCCCGTTGTTTCGATACGACGTTTGAGGACAGATGCAGCCGTTGTTGTTTTACCACACCCCATTTCACCGGCTATGAGGCACAACCCTGTTGCACCTTTCAGTTCAATGGAACGGCGTAAATCGGTAGAGAACGATATTTCGCTGAAATCGACAATATGCTCAGGTGTTTGTCGAATAACAAAGCTAACACCATCAAAAACGCTACTCAAAACTGTAATTCTGTAAATTCGGTTATCGTATCTCAATGAGAATTCTGTCTTACCCGATTCTTTATGTATTTTCTCACATTCATTTTTTAGGTTTTGTGCATCAATACTAAAAGTATCGGGAAGGTCAGAAAGAAATGAAGTAGCCCCCTTTAGCCCTTTAATCTCGGCATAATCACGGCCTAAAATTAAATCTATGAAGCTTAAGTTATTTAACGTATCCATTTATCTGCCTGATAAATGCCCCTGTCGGGGCATTAATTTTGAGTCGGTTTAGGATTTAGTAGTAAACGCCACGGTGTTACTATCGGTGGTACAGGCTGACGTTGCCATTACAGCGGTAACTTCACCAGTGAAAGATTGAGAGTTAATTTTGGTTGATGCCATTTCGGAAGTACCCAATTTCTGTGCAAGGTTAATACAATCCTTGTTTGAAAGCATAGTATCAGTCACAGTAAACCCGACCCCCGCGCCTTTAACCGTAATTGTACCTCCTGAACGGTTGCTAATTGTGCTCCCTGAGTAAGCCACGCTACTAGGCAGCGCTCCAGCATTAATAAGCGCCTGATTATAGTCTGAAGTACCATACCCACTACTTGCTCGCATGTTTTTAGTTTCGTTGATCAGGTTACTGATAATAGTCACCTCATTCGTTGCATAAAATTTCGAGTAGCCCAAATACGCCAACGCCATAACAGCAGCAATCATCACTAACATAATACCAATTGAGGTTACTGAGTCAGTAATGTTTGCAATACCACGTTTCATAGTTAAAGTTTTCATTTTTGAGTCCTTAATGGAAGAATGCCTGTTGAATTAAGTCAGACATGATTAATATTAAAATACCGATAGAACCAGCACAGCCAAAGTATCCTAGTATTCTGAGTAACTCTCCTGTTTTTTCAACTGATGCAACTGTTTTGTCGAGCCATTTACCTGCAAATCTCTTTAAAGACCCTTCTGCATTGGAGGTTTCGAAAAGGCTCTTCATTTTAATAATGGCAGCATCGCCGGGAAACTCGAACCCAATGTTATCCAGCGCTGTACCTAAATTTTCCACACCAGATTCAATTGCACCATGAAGGGCTTCAAGTCTTTCAAGCATCCACGGAGATTCACATGAATCGACCATGTTATTTATGGCTGTTTCCATAGGAATGCCAGCTGAAAGCATTGCATTCACATTCAGGATAAACGTAGCCCCGTTTAAGCGCTTATAAATTGAATATGGAGGTAGTCTGTCAAAGTAAAAGCGTATATCTCCTGTCCAGCGGGAAAGTGATTTAAAAGCAGCAAAGCTTATTACCCCAATCACAGCAATTATCACATACCAATATTCTGTAACTATTACATAGAAGTACCACACACATAATTGCAAGGCATTCCACTTTTCTAATGGAACGTTTTGTTTGAGTGTAGGTACAAGCAATATACAAAACATGGCGACAACACCAAAAGACAAGGAAAACATATACGTCATAATCATTAATGACGATTTGATAGAACTCAATATTTTCTCTGTACCTTCGGCAATGAACATAGCATTAAGAAATCCATCCGCTACTCTACCGGCAGTGTCGCAGGATTCAATAATGCTTAGTTCCTGATCCGGAATCCATTCTCGTAACGATTCTGATAATGAAAAACCGGCTTTCAAGTTATCACTACATTCTTTCAAAATTTTACCGATAGGGTTTCCGGGGTTTTCTCCTCTGCGTGTGTAGTTGTCAATTAACTTTGCAAACGTATCTTGTGCGCTTAATCCATCGAGAAGATATTGCCTAAAGTCATCATATAGTTCTATTCGATCTGCCGCACTGAACGTCCTTTGATATATATAACGCTCAAAGTTATTCATTAAATTTCTCGTCCCGATCCAGATTGCATATTTTCTTATGCGCTATTACGGGGTCAACTTTCCCCTGATTTATTAACTGAGTGATATTTCCGCAAAGTGTTTCGCCTCCCTTACTTCGCCAATATTTCCATGCTGCGAACTTACCTTCCCGCTCGTAAAGCGACATAAATGTATAATCAGTCTCTATAACTTCAAATACACCAGTACGTCCTTTGATACCTGTACCTTCACACTGCTCACAGCCTGATTCATTAATGAGGTACGCATTGTGTGAATCAGTATGTTTTTCGATAAGCTCTTGCAGCTCTTGCTCAATTTCGCTTTTGTGCGAAATGTATGGCCGTTTGCAGTTCGGGCAAAGCAATGGAGTAAGCCGCAGCCCTATCAGACAGGTAATCAACGTTGCGTCGGTCAGTAAATCCTGATCCACACCAAAACGACGCAAGCGCTGGATGATATCTATCGGATGGCTTGTATGGATGGTAGTTATAACATTGTGGCCTGTCTGCGCAGCTTCTATTACTCCTGTAGCAGACGTGCTATCCCTGACCTCTCCAATATAAATAAAGTCAGGGTCAAGACGCATCAGGTTTGAGATAGCTTTTCCCCATGCTTTCCCCATCAGCTCACGATCGCTACGGTCAGCTAGAATGAGTGGGGTTTGAACAGCCCCACGGATAGGCGATTCAATCGGGTCTTCAACCGTCAGAAGGTTAATCCCAGAATCATCCCGCGTTACGCTTTCGGCCATACATTGCGATAACGTTGATTTACCGTGTCCGGTTGGTCCACTGGAGAAGATCGCTCCGGAAGGTTTTGAAAGCGTTCTGCGTATTGCTGAGGCCTGTTTCTGCGTTAATCCCAGATGTTCAAGCTCCAGCTGCTGTTTACGTTTCGAGATCAGACGTACAACCGCCAGTAATGTACCCGAATTTCCTGGACGGCTGGCAAATCGCCCGGTACTGAGTCCGAACTCTGATACAAACTCTTCCTTAATTCGAGCATCACTCGCTTCAGTGGAACTCAGTGTGCTTGTGCTTTGTTCAGTACACATCGAGTTAAAAAGGGCATTTACGAGTTGCCGACCGTTTTCGGCAGAGTCTTCAAATTTTTTGATATTCCTTTTGATACCGTCAACTCTGAATGCCACTTGGAAATAAGTAGTATCAATTCGGAAATGAATATCTGACGCTCTCTGATCGACAGCATGTTTGATAATGCTAATAACTTTATTTTGAGCATCACTTTGCGAATCTGATGATGTAGATACCGAAATATCAAATGCGCTAGATATTTCGGCAAGCTCTTCCCTTCCCACCCATTTCACTGTTGGTTTTATTGACTTCTTCACCAACTGGTTTTTGAAGTCAAAATATAAAGGGTCTTTATCCAACTTATCCATAACTATAAGTTGATAACCATCACCTTCGTTGTTTTTTAAAAGGCGTACATTATCAACTATTTCGCTTGGAATTTTGATACCCGGTAAATGTTTAGCAATATTAACAAGACTATGAGTACGTTCAGAGTAATCCATAGTTCACTCCTAATTTATAATCTGTGTCCGTTGAGTGGCAATATTTTTTACCTTAACCCCGCCCAGACCAATACTGAGCACCTGCCAGCGGCCACCGGGAAGCAATTGCCCAGATGTGACTGTAGTTGTGTTACCGTTAGGCATACTGATAACTGCATTACGTCCATTAATTTTAACTAATTGAGGAAGTGAATCTCCTGCCGGAACATTACTGACCTGTACGCTGCCATTTGGAAAGACGTTAGTATTTGCTGCCACTCCATTTTCTCGGTTTTCAGCTTCAGCCTTTGCTTTATTTAGTGCAGCTTTTGCTTCATAAAGCGTTCGCTGTGCCTGAAGGTTATCTAAATCCCAGGCAGTTCCATTATCTGCACAAGCGCCGAACGAGATGAAAGCGAGAAACATCACTAACTTTTTATGGTTTGAGAATGCGTTTACCATATACTGACCCCGTGATTTTATATGTAACAGAACCTTCATCCTGCCCGAATTCATAGATAACACTGTTAATCCTCATTCCAATAAATTCATCATTTTTAAAAACAAGCTGAGGCGGAACAGTTGTTTGTACATCGAATGTATTTTCCTCCCAATCCTGTAATGGTAAATCCTCTCCTTCATCATTTTTTTTGACATCCTTAATGGCAACCTCAGTTAATGAGGCAGGTATATTTACCCCCTGAAACAGCGAAATGATTTTCAGGCGCTGATCACCCATATTTTGAAAAGGATCATCACCATTTGGGGGTAAGTTATGCTCAATGAAAAATACCGCCATAGAAGTTTGAGTAATGTTGAATGCCGGGTCTGTTCCGTATACCTCCCTAACCGCAGCGACAAAACTATCAGCAGTTGCTGAGGAATTATCAGGCCTATTGTAGTTGGCGGTCATACCCTCCTGGCTACATTTTATTGTTGCAAGTTGCCATCCCTTAATTGAAAGGTTGAGTTTTTTTAACCCTTCATTGCATCCCTGTAAAAACACAGGGATTGATGATGTTGTTATCCACGGATGTTTTAACTTATCAAGTGCGGCCTGATATCTTGCCTTTTTGTTTATATCCTCTTGTTGCCTCATCATTGCTTGAACAGCTGCCCTTTTAATACGTTCCTGTTCATCAAGATGATTTAGAATAAAAAGTACAGCCACGCCCGACATCAGCAGCGCAGCTGTAAAACCGAATAGCTGATTCTTTGTCATACCCCAACGAAGGGGTTTAAGACGAAAATCTTTCCTGATATTTGCGGGTTTCAGTATACTCTCTAAATCCAGAGATTCCGTTACCCAAGTAAATTTATCCAGTTCCCCATAAACCGGAATTTCCGTATTCTGTTGATTGCCTCGCAAATCCTGTTTTAAGTCCAGAACAACTTGCTTAATTTCAGACTCAGGATAAATAACATCAGAAATAGGATGAATAGCACCTTTTTCTGTGCGACCAACGATAGTGTATTCATTTTCTCCACTCTCGTTAGTCCCTACCGGAATTACTGCAATACAGCTTCCCTCAAGGAGGGAAGCAAGCGAGACAATTAGTGAATAAGCACCACGCAACTTTTGACGGGATTTAGGCGCAAAGCCTGCTTGAATAGCTTCAGCTTTTCGAATAGCTACCACATCAAGATTTCGCGTCTTGCCAATCTTACGAACTTCCTGCATTACCTTGCGGTGAGCCTTTATTGTCTCCCATTCAAGCCCCACGACAAAGCGATGGTTGTTAATAGTTAGAACGCGTATGCCAGTATCACTGGCTATATTTTCCGGTTTGGATCGCCTAATCTTAGATTTAGCGTACATAAGGTGTCACCGTAATAACAAAGCTCTGTTTTGTTTTTGCTCCAGACAGTGAACCGCCAAATAAAATATTACTTGGTGATCCAACCCCCTGACGGTTTGAGTTGTCTGTGTTCTGCTCAAAGCCTGACATAATGAGTGTTTGCCCTGGCTTCAGCCATACACGTTGCTGTAATGAGCGAGTATCAATATCTGGCGCTTCAATTTTCTGTGTATCAGACGTTATTGTGCGAATCTGTTTAAGGCTCGATATATCCATAAACATATTCAGCATCAGACGATCTGAATCTTTCAGAATTTTTGGCAGGATTGTAATGTTTGTCCCGGTTGTCACGCTTCCCGGAGTAAGTGACTGTGATGGAACAGTTGCGTCACCGGTAGCATATGCCGTAGTGGTTACATCTTTCAGGTAAGTCGTTTGCTGACCGACAAGCACCGGCGCAGCGGCCATGTTAGTTGTCATTATTGTACTGGTCTTAACGTCCGATACCTTCGCCTGTTTTGAAAGGGCATCCAGCAGGAAGGATGATCCGGCGAACTGTGCTGCCGACCCTGTAGCTGTATCCAGTACATTAAAACCACCCGATATGGCATCACTGGCTACGCCACTGTTTGTATTGGCAAGCTTAATGCCGTAGTTCCCATTCAAGGATTTCCAGACAAGGTTCCAGTCTATGCCGACCATATCACTTACATCTGTATTTACAGTGTAAGTAACTACCTTCAAGATCACCTGACGACTAAGGGTACTGTTCTCATCATCAAGATAGTCACCAACGCGACGTACAACATCAGGGACGTCTGTAATCATCAGCGTGCCAGTGGTCGCGTTAAGACTCAGCCGACCCACACCCGGCGTTAACATGCTTTGTACAGTTTCTTTGAGGTCTTTATAAAGATTGTTCCCCATTGCTACTGTGGAGGACATCGTTGAACCGTCTGAACCAGAAACACCGGAGCTGGATGTTCCCCCTCCATTACCGCTGTCTGTACCTGTTGCATTAGAAAGGCCGCTTGTAACTGTCCCTGTTAGATCATACTTGGCATCGGCAGGCTGAATATCGAATCGCTTCGTTTCCAGATAGTAAAATACAACGTTCCCGTCCTCGTATTTCCACGACACCCCCATACGGCCAGCAACTAAATCAAGTAACCCGCCTAAAGCCCCTGTATAACTCACGTCAGAAACAGTACGCGTTACGCCCGAGTTAGTTGATGTTTGGCTGTTGCTGCCATCTGCACCAAACATCGCCAGAGGTTTCATTTCACCGCTGTTCATTACCGGTGAAGGAACAGCAGATAACCTCTGAGTCTTTGAGCCACTTTCGCCCCCCGCACTTAAATATGCAGCAGCATCTGGAGTGACACGTACCCGGATTCGGCACTGCTCACTCATATCCTGAGCAAACTGGAAAATATCCTGTGGCTTAGCCGTCTTGTAAGTCACCTGGCAACTTACCACTTCACGAGGAGCTTCATATTTAGGTTTAGGCAAAGGGGCTGTATTTACATACTGACTATTCTGGAACTGTACTACAGGATAATTATCACCCATTTGCTGAATCAACGATGATGCTTTGATTGCGGTATCACCCGCGTCTTTACTAACTTCATTCATGCGCTGAACAGCACACCCAGAAAGCAATAAAGCAGTGGCGATTAAAGTTAATGATTTATTTTTCATAGTTTCACTTTCTGTCGCTAATAATAATTAAGCATTGATTTCGATATCCGCTTACATAAAGCGGCGCTTGAGCTTTCCTGTACAAATTAAATAATTGGCTGGTTGCGTCTTCAAAATTTGAGGCACTAAATGAAAGTGGGTAATCAATCGGATAATCTGTATCAGTCTCCCAGCGCACAGACCATTTACCTTTACCTACTGGACAATTTTCTTTTGAAGTCCATGCCATGTAACCTGCTTTAAGCGTTGTTCCTTTTTCTATTGTCCACGGTTTAAAAATCGGCGCAGGTTTAGCTAATGGCGCAACCTTGATAACAGGATCATGT
Source organism: uncultured Enterobacteriaceae bacterium (assembly GCA_945271245.1). Lineage (GTDB taxonomy): Bacteria > Pseudomonadota > Gammaproteobacteria > Enterobacterales > Enterobacteriaceae > Apirhabdus > Apirhabdus apintestini. The sequence goes on from CALYPF010000028.1 coordinate 13,907, forward strand.
TTCCCCTGTTGAGTTGATTTATCCGACATCGCTGGCTTAGTCCCTTCTGTTACTTTCGGGATAAGCGGCGTTTTAAGAACAGTGGCTGTATTAGCTTTAACAGCTGCTGTTGTACTGGTCGGTTGCACTGGTATCCCATGAGGAGGAGCTTTTACAGGTTGGCTGACCTTCTGAGCATACTGAACAATAACTTCTCCTCGGGAACTGTTCACATCAGCCTTAAGGCCATTAGCAACGAGCATTTTTTGTAAAACATGAGGCCACTGATCGCCGCCACTCCATGAAACAGAGGAACGGAAGTTTTGCGCTACATCTGGTGCAAGCCTTACCGTCATGGAGTCAGGTACTATTGCTTTGAGAGCTTTATATAGAGGAACATTTTTACCGTCGGACTTAACGAGCATTGGTAATGTGTTCGTTGAAGAAGTTAGCAAAGGCCTAATTTCATTTTTATCACTTACGGCTGAAAGTTTTGGATTAGTCATGTCCTCAGCAAAGGGATTTCTAATCTTAACTGGCTGAGGTGTGACTTGTTGAGATTGAGGTACATCAAAACTAATCCAGTCGCCATCTGGCTCAGTTAATTTTGGCGGCGAACTACATGCTGTAATTGCATTGGCGGCTAGGGCGACTATGAATACCTTTTTATTTATCATTTCAGAGCCTTTTATTTTGTTCCTCATTAATCAATGCGGAAAAATCTTCATTAAAGTCAGCATTAATCGCCTGATCTTTTTTCCGCATAGAAATAACAAGACCAGAAAGTTGCGCTGGAGAAGCAAGTGGAATATTAGGCTTCGGCATGTTTGCACGGGCAGTAAACACCTCTTCTTCATACCAAAATATTTTTCTGGCTTTAATATTTAACGGCCTTGATTTCCTTGTCCCCTGAACAAATATCAACTCTTCGTCATAAGGCATTTCCTGAATTTCTTGCGGAAGCATCAACGGCCTAGACTGTTTAGACCTGCTTTTAGTCCGACTACGTTGCTTATGTCCAAAATTATCAGAATGATTGACGACATCGACAGTAGTAGTACCAAGAGATTTACTGTATTCCTCCGCTGATTTTACATCCTGCTTTGGTGGCGCATACACAATTTCTACGTGAAATGCATTCATCATGGCATTGGCTGTTTCAGTACCATACATATTACGTGCGCGGAGTTGGTCTTTATTCTGGAAAATAAAATTAAATCTGAATCCGTATCCGCGAAGCAGTGCGGGACCATTCTCAAATGCTTTTATACGCCCCATCACTTTTGTTTCATCCATAAACATGCCTATCTGATATTTCAGTATAGGCTCTCCATTTTCATCAACGCCTCCATCTTCAGGAAGAACTTTTGAATTAGCTCGCATAAGTTGAGTGAAGAATAAATTCATGAGTGTACCAAACTTTTCTACTGCCCCTTCGGTAACAGAGAAATAAACACTCATTCTTTTTTCGCGCATTTTTGAGAAATCTATATCGTTTCCAGAAACTGCCCAGGCAACTTTTTTCTCACCATAAACGCCGAGAATTTCAGAAAGAATATCTGTATAAATCCCCCACGATTTTTCATTCGCTGACATTGCAACGACAATCATCAGCTCACGAATAGTCTCGTCTGAAAGAGGTCTGTTTGCATTCTCACGCGCCTCAATGGTATCTGTAATCCAGCCAGGCAGTTCATCCCCCAAGCTGGTTATTTCATACACTTGTGGCAGCGTTAATGGCAGTTCAGGTGTCTCCATGAGATACAGGATTATTGCTGAACAGATTTTACCCGCGTTGTTATAAAAGGACTGATTTTTTCCATCCGGGTCAACGAACAATGTGGAGGATAAGGATTTAATGTCACCAAAACGATCCAGTTCATCTGTTGCTAGGAAGCTTAAAGGATTCCAACGATGTGTTTCGAGTAGTTCTGGAGAGAACCGGTAACACTCATGTCCACATGCAGCTCGGAAACCAGAAGTGATATTCCAGTTTTCGAATTTTGGGTCATTGACTGCGACAGAATCGGGAAACGAAAGAAGATTTGGGATAATAAAGCTAACCCCTTTACCGCTCCCCGGTGACGCTGCAAGAAGCACAAAAGTCTGACCGTAACTGGTTAAAAATATATTTTTAGTGGGATGCTTTCCTAAGATAATGCCGGGGTATTTCTTTTGCTTTGCTTTTTTCATAAATCACCCTTCACGAAAATTAATTATAATCACCTTTATAGTGAAATACTTCCATTTCCTTATTGGTAGCAAACCTTGCATTTCCGTAAAGAGATTTGTTTTTAGGAAGCAAAAATAACCAGATAGTCACAACGGTAATTAAGACGGGAATGAATACAATCCATGCAGCTAAAACACTTCCCCATATAGCACTTGAAAAATCAGGGTGTTTATAAGGCAGATGGACACCATTATATAACGTATCCCATGTTACATTGCCTGCTGGCGCTCCAGCCAAGTAAAGATATAAAGCACCGCCTGAATAATTACCGATAATGACAGAGAGGATTACAGCGAAAATAAATATCACTGTCCATATTAGATACTTTTTCATTTATCGTCACCTCGCGGCATTAAGCAATCGAAGTTTAGTTTCTGGTTCATAATGAACTTCTAAAATACGTGTATGCTCCATATAAAGCACAATATCGAAAGATGTACGAACACGACGCTCTATGTACTCATAATCAAGCCCCATCCCCACAGGAGATTGTTTAATCATTCCGCATACGCGGCCGTAACCTGAAAGAGTGTCATTGGCATGTGCTGTAGTGATCGTTCCCGGATGGCCGGTGTTCAAAAGCTCCATGAAATCCCATGCTTCATCACCGGTTAATTCTGCAAGAAATATATGATCTGGCTTCATTCGTAACGAGCAGGAAACCAATTCTTTCGGGGTGATGATATCGCCATAAATCAAATGCACATGATTTGGATGATAAGGCATCTTCAGCTCGTTCACTGCCTCAATAGTCAACATACGCCGGTGTACAGGGAACAAATCTACAAGTGATTTCGCGAAGGTCGTCTTACCTGAGCCTGTGCCACCAAAGATAATGATATTAAGGCGGCGTTCTATCGCCAGCATGAAAAAATTGAGCCAGTCTTTTTGTGCATGGAAGCGCTTTAGAGAAATCTGCCATTCCTCAAGTTCCGTTCCGCGTCCAGTAAGGGCTAAAGCCTCATTAAAACGGCCGCTATCGATATATCCCTGAAGCGTATAACGGTCATTGGAGGGCTTACGGAACGTCATCGATAACGTGCCTGGCTCACATGCTGGAGCCATTACGATCAGTCCACGCTCGTTATCTGGCAACTCAACTGTTTTGATTGGCGATTTGACGGTTAGGCTCTGATTGTTATATGCAGCGAGCGCGTTAGCGAGGCGGCTGCACATAGACAAATCGAGCGTAGGTCTTTCCTCCCTGACCCAGCCATTCTCATTTTCGAGCCATATCTCGCCAGGCCGGTTAATGGCAACATCCCTGACCCCTTCACGATTGAGGCACTCATGCACACCACTTTGTTTAAGAAAGTCACGAGCAAGCGTTGCATTATCAAAACTCATATTTAATTCCCAATATTATTATCGCTGAGGGCGTGTCTTAAACACTGAAGAAAAATCCACATCCTGAGCGACGATCACATTAATAACCGTTCCCGGTAATACATATCCCGTAGGAGGAATGTTAATGCTACTGTCGAGCGCTTTTGTTGCCATACTTTCAGCATTACTTTCACTGTTATCGAATGAATAGGTGGAATTATTATTTTTCGTTGCATTCGCAGCTGAAGCAAAAGCATCCTGAATGAAGGAGAGCATTACTGCGCCGCCAAAACGTTGGCCATAGTGATTATCAACATAGGCATTGGTACCGCTTTCGCCCATAGCACCAGTTCCTAGCGCGTTGAGGCTCGCCCTCACACCTACAGACGTTTCAAGATCCGTCCATGTTGTAAACACACTGGATTGCCCCGGCTTGATTTCGACCTTCTGCTCCCCGTCAAGCTCAGCTCCAGCTTCGGCCAGAATAACGCTGCCATCAGCCGAGTACAGCGGCTGAGTCAAAATGCATTTAACAAAGCCCGGATGATCCGTTTTAACGCCCGTATAAAGCGCACAGCGCAGATTAGATTTTCTCTTTAAGAGGAATTTACGATCAGGTGACATGTAAGCGCTTGTTGATGCATAGCTGGTTCCTCTTAAATTAGAAAGATTTCCCCTGCTGTTATCCACTGGAGTTCCCAAACCAACGCTATCACTGTCTTGATTCAACGCCGCAGCTGCTTCAGGCGCGACAACAGCTGTGTTAGCTGACTGCTGCTCGCTGCTATCTCCGCTTGAAGAAGCTGACTGGCCGCCCCCCGTTTCCTGTACCGTGATTCCGCCGCTAAGTTTACGTAAATAAGCCGCACTCGGCGGTGGTGGCTCTTGCTTACCCGTGGCAGTAACAATGGCGGGAGTAGTCTGCACTGGCTGAGGGGGAGTTTTGGCCTCCTCTTCTTTCTTTCTCCTTAAAATTTCAGCTCTACGTTTTTGAAGCTCATCATCTGAAATGGGTTTTGAATTCAATGCCGCATCTGCTTTGACGTTCGTTTCATCGACGGGATTAGGGTTATTCGCCTGCATAGCCCGGTATGCGAAAAAGAAGATAGAGCTGATAGCAATGAACAGAAAAAGAACACCTCCGCCAATGACCAAAATTATCTTTGTTTTAGGTTTCTTATCTTTTTTGACTCCTAATAAATTGAAATCTCCGCGAGGTAAGTTTTTAAACAGATCATCAGACTCATTATTTTCTGTCATTCTTCACCTCTCTTATCTCGCCTGTAGTAGTCCCGTTGTAGTTGTAATACCCGGTATTGTTCACGCGAGTTCTGACAGCAAGAACTAGTTTATTCAGCCGTAATTTATACATGGTACTGACACTATGAATTACCAGTATATCGTTAACGGTATGCGAGTTTACCAATGTCTCAGTTCCATCCGGTAAAACTTCATAGACAACCGGGCGAGGAGAATTTGTCGGGAATCGCATACATGTGAAAGTACCATTATCCCAAACTTCCGAAGGAGAAATAGCAAGGTCGCCTTTTTTCTCATAACGTCTGTTCTGATTACCGGAACATGGATTTTGATTCAGGTCACGACCAACAAAAGGACTTTCAACCGGCGCAGGCGGTTTCGGATAATTAAACCTCAGAAGATAGGTTGTTTTTGAAATATCCGTAACTAATTTCAGCTCCAGAACATAGGTTCGCTTATTAGTCTTAATTATAAAGTTGGTATCTGGCTCCTGATCCGTTTTAGGTTTAACTGTCACCGCATCGCCTGACTTATTAGGACCAACTTCCCACGCGCTTGGATCACCCATAGCCATAATACCGTTATCGCGGCGAATGGTTTCGCCATCTTCAAACTGGACAATGGTTGCTCGCCCAACTGAAGCATTAATTCGAAAAACGTTGTCTGGTGAATAGGTGGCTGTTTGGATGCGCCTGTCAAGCTGGGTTCCTCTGCCGGACGTTTCAGCCTGTGCTGAAGAAACGATGGCTGAAATAACAAAGAACGCCAGTAGTTGAATTTTCATTACTAATATCCAACCTCCTGATTCAGCTGGTAAGAACGTACAGCAAACCCGCGAGGATTCATCCATTCTTCCTTTTTAATTTTTGGTGGCTTGTTGTAATCAAAGACAATAGTTGCAAGCCAGGTTGTCGGAGGGATGCTCCCAACAGGCTGCCCCACATTATCCAGAACATTTTTATCAAAGCGAATCTGAATAGATGTTGTTTTTCCATCTACACTTGGCACAGGCTCACTGATATTACGTATACTGACCCTGATTTGCTGTTTATCACCTAAAACCTCAAGATAACCCTTCTTGGATAACTGGAAGTTCTTATACTCAGTAAATACGTCAGCATATGAAGTAAGCTCAACAAATTTTGACCGTAAATCCTGATTGGAGAAATCATAACTTTCTCGGTTTAGGATATATGTCATAGACCAATAAGCATCATCTGTTTTAGCTATACTCTGGTCGGCACCAGTACGTACTATATCGGTATAGCCGGAATTATTATCGACACGGATTACATAGGGAACCACTGTTTTTAGTGGAGTGAGTAACAAAACAGCCGCAACCGACATGAACGCAAGACCACCGAAAAAAATGCAAAGCCGTTTAAACTGTTTTACTTTAGCCTTTTCTTCCTCAGCAATATGCTTTTCAAAATACTGAGCGGCATACGTATAGCTTCGAACTGCCAGGCTAATTTCTTTAGCTTCTTCGGGGGTGAAACTATCCTTGTATTTTTCAATGTTGTAGGACTGTTCAATTACGTCTTTCTTTTTCCTTTTGAACATTTCAATCTCCGGTGTATTTATTAACCTTTATCCATTCGTCTGCATGAATGTTTTTATAGGTTGTTGATACACAACCAGACAAAACAAAAAGAGAAAGGAATAGACAGGTAATATGTTTCATTGTCATTAGGGCTAGCCCCCATGTTTAGGATACTTCGGTAGTTAAGCCGAACGGATACGGTTTCTAAATGAGCCTGCAAAGCGCTGAGCAGCTCCTAAACCTGTGCCTTTGAGGAATAGCTTTTTAAGCCCATGAGCACCGCTTGGCGCGCCTCCCATAACAGAAGCTGCGTAGTTGGGTATCTCTGTTGCGATGGCGGTGAATGTGCCAAAATAGAGTAGTAAGGCAAATGCTCCTTTAAACGAACCGCTCATAGCTCCGTTTGGATCTGAGGTTAAAACAAAGGAATTAAGGAAGCTTATTTCCAGTGTGATTGCAATACCGAAAATAATTTGCGTTAACATGAATCCCCCCATAAGAGATACCCACCCCCAAAAATATTGCCTCGTCTGATCAAACAGTCCGAACGCAATGAATAATGGACCGACAACCAAAAAAAGCGATGTAGCGACTTTAAGTGTCATTAAGGTGGCAACACAAACTCCGAGGAACGGGATTCCGCCAAGCAAGAAACAAATCAATACGAGGACACTAGCAATGCTTTCTTTAAAGTTGAAGATAGGGTCAAAATCAATATTCTTGATAAATTCCCACAATCCATTAAGGTAGGTATTTATTAAAGCATCTACCTGATTGGTTCCTATTGGTACTCCTGATAATTGTTGTATTGTCCATGTAGGCATATCACTGACGAAGGGAACAACGACCTTCATGTACCATCCAACGTGAAAAGCACTATAGATAATAAAAGCAGATTTTATTGCATTCATTATCTCATTCTGCAATATCCCATTAAAACCCTGAAAATACCAGTTGATTGAATTTACCGTTCTGTCGATAAGCCAGAAAGCACCAAAAAGAGAACCGACACCGATCATGAGATTTGCGGTGCCGGTTGTAATTATTCCTGATAATGCATCATCGATAGCCCGGTATAGAGTTTGTGCAATTTCTAACTCTATAGCCATTCACTACTCCTTCTGACGTTCATACATAACATCATTTGCAATGAGTTTATTGTCTTTGATGTAAATAGAAGCAATACCGTTGCCTTTCATCAAAGTTGAACTATCTTTGATGTTCCAGTCGGAATTGCTAACTAATTCATCATCGCTCAGCACACTTTTCTTTTTGTTTATGATATGACATGCGGCTTCACTGCAAGTTATATTCATAACAGAGCTAAATTTTGGATGTAATGCGCTACCATCTGCCTTACTGACAGCTTTCCATTGACCAGAAAAGCCATCAGTCACCTTTTGTTGATCATCACAACCCGAAATTACTACCGCAGACATAATCACAGCAAACGCACAAATAAATTTTTTCATTTATTATCCCTCGTTAATATACAACCACAATATTGCATATTACCTTTATTTTTTAAAGAGAGATAAAACCGATTTTATGACGATTATCAAGGATTTCCTTCAAGTTTATTCCAAAATGCCTGCGCCCTTTTTTTATCTTCAATCTTCTCTTTTTGATCCATCAGCATTTGTATATTTTGCAACTTTATTTGTTGGTTTTGCAGCTCCAGCTGCTCTTGCTGTAAGCGTAATGCCAACTCTTCGCGCTCCTGCGGAGTCTGAACCGTATTTAATCGCTGACGTAATTGCTCAGCATTATCTACACGCTGCGAAGAGGCATTGTAGGTATCTTCCAGAGCGCCAGCTTGTTGCAGCAACTTATCGAACGCCTGCTGCACTTTCGGGTCACTAGAAGTTAATCCATAGCGGCTGCGCAAATCAGCAAGATTTTTTGTATCGCTATAAATATCATTCCAGTCATTGAGTGGTAATACTTTATTTATAAGTGGATCATTTAAGAAATCACCAAGTTTGTTATTACCAGTAACTAAGTTTTTATAGTGGTCGTATTGGCTTTTCGCCTGCTGGATAGCTGCTTTCGTTTCATTCAGTTGATCCAGCGCCTGCTGAGCTTGTTGCTGTGCGTTGGAAACCAATTGAGCTATATTTGCCACATCAACCGTTGGGATACCCGAAGCATAGCTATAATACGGCGCTGCATATAAAAGGAGTGAAAGGCATGTTGAAATAACCTTAATTTTCATAACTAATCCTCTTTTTGTTTCATTCTCTGTATTTCATCAAGGAACACATGTACCCACTTAGCAGGATCATCTGTCCCTAATCTCTCTCTGACACTTGCAGCAATAGCTGCATTACCCTCTTTTCCAATGGTTGTAGAAAGGATTGGCAGCCAATATTTCAAATCATCGGGTAAATCAAATGATAGTACCGTTGACTGCTGCCCTTGCTTAATAAGAAACTCACGCGCTAACGGGTTGAAGTTAGAAATTATTTCGAACTCTTTCCCTTTAATATTAAACTTCGCATATTGCTTTTCGTCAGCTTTATCATTTGCTAACCATATTTGAGTAATTACCTGCTGAATTACCGCTGGAGCATGTTCACTCTCGCTTAAATCTTCAGGGCTTTGAGTGTCCATTATCAATATTTCACCCCTTGTACGGCCAGCTTTTAGAATTTCCTTAAGTGAATCCGCTGTACTTTCAAACGTGAGTGGAATCCAGCACTCAGCGATCATGTTAATCAGCATATTTCCCGGCTGAGACTCATGCATCATTCGTTTCAAGAAAAACATATTATTCAGGAATATCTCCATAATATCCCGATTTTTCATAAAGAAGCTTTTCTTCATTATCTGTGTGCAATCGAACGCAAGTCGCCGGAACTTCATAGGATCGAAGCGGTTGACAGCTGCGTCACAAACCCATGCATTTCGACCTGTTGAGCCATCAGGACAGATTCGACACCATTTCGCTAGGCGCACATGAAGACAGTTTTCATCTTCTGTTGGCGCTATGTTTTGCAGCAGGAGTGACATACCTCTGTTTTCAACCACAGAATGAGACATAACCGCATCGATAGAGCTGCGTATTTGTTTCTGTTCGGCTTCGCTTCCTCCCCCGGCCATTGTGAGCACTTGGTCAAATAGGTGAGTACGAAGAGCTGGCGTATCTTCCAGTTGAAACAGGTTAATTCCCGTATCTTCACCTGGCGAAATTACATAATATTGTGTATCAAGCGCCCTGAGTAAATTTTCAAATGAACGGTTGTAATCCAGGCCAAAGTACATAGGATTCCATCGACTCGCAAACAAGACCAACTCTCCTTCAAGAGTTGTCTTTCCCGCTCCCGTCATACCGACAAAGGAAACGTGCCCTGGCATACGCTCGCCAGTATTGTTTTTCCCTACAGGGCTGTTATGCGCATTAAAAAAGTAAAGTGCGTCAGTGGCTGAACGAAATGGCATCCATGCTTTACCATCTCCGGGCGGGTTTCCATCTGCTTTTCCGACTGGAGAAGCATGAAGCGAAAAACCACATGCCAGATTTTCTGTTGATTTAGGCACCGGATACATCGCTATAGTGCAACCGGGAAATAACGAGTAATAAGTATCGTCATTTGTCACAGTTGATCTGATAAAGCGGGTATCGCGAGCAGAAAATATTGAATCCAGCGTAGCACCGTTCTCAATGGCTTTCTGCGGTGTTTCGCCATACACAATGAGAGCTGCGTGATAGCGACCAAAAAGCTTATCTCCTTGCGTTATATCCTGAACAGCGTCTTCCAGCTGCTTTGTTTGCTTCGTTTCACCTTCAGCAGAAGTCAGATCCACAGTTTGTTTTTTGAAATTAACTTTTGATTTATTTCTGTCCTCAAACATGAAAGTTTGCACCAGAGTAAAATCAAACTGTTCCTCTATAGCTTCATCCCACATTCCAGGAACTGTTTTGGCCGGATAATCGCGGAGGTCATAGGTAGTGGCATAACGCGCTCCACCACTATTAGGGCGGTTCTCCACATAGTCATACGGTGCGAAATTAGTTACGCTGTCGATCACAGCATCCCCTAAGCGTGTCGAGGAGGCCATAACATTCTGCTCTTCGCCGTTCAACAACATCGACACATATCGGCCAACCTGAGAATACACAGACCCATTGGCGCTTTCTTCCATGCCTAATACTGAAGGTTCAAAGGCATCAAGCATTTTATTGACCATAATGAGGATGTCATTCATTCGGCCAATACCTTCATCGAGGTCTTTATACTTCAGAATGAACGCAACAGTATAACCAACTTGCCTATATTTACCTTTCCGAAATGGTGCGGTATAGGTATCTACAAAATCCTGAAATACTGGTAGATCCATTTTGTATTCAGCATCAAGGCTGATGGAGGATTTCGTAGTCCACGTTTGTATCATTAAATTCTTCCCTTCTTTTTTACCTAAAGAAAGGAAGAATCTGTTTTCATTATTGAATAATTTATTAAGCTCTGGTTTTTCTTTCGTACCGTAGGAAACACCTTTAAATCTTACGATACTCAGTAACCTCTGACCGGATAAAGTAACCATGTTTTCATGTACATGATAATGTAACCACGGCACTCTATTTTCTGGTGATAAACCTTTCTTGCGTAATTCGCCTGCCATAAAAATTATTCCATCGAGGGTTGCAAGGGGTAATTAATAAAGCTCGCCCATAGACCATATTTCGCATATACCGCCTCAGCATAAAGCGGAGGCGAGTAAGAAAGCGGCTGTCTGTCTCACAAATGATACGGACAACAACAAACATGGTTACGGGGATAATAAGGGCAATCAAACCGAACCAGCCAAATAGTGTGCAACTGAGAGCGGTAATGACAATACCCAGACCAACTATCCCTAGCAGCACAAACTGAGGAACGCCAGCATAAGATGCCGTTCGCCCCATCGCATTGTAACTGTCAAAAGATAAGTCCTGCTCGTCCATATTATCCCCCGCGAATCAGGAAGTAGTGCCGAATACCTGCCACATTGCCGTGAAGAACACAATCGCACCGCCAATCCAGATTGCCATGCTTAAATCACCGATATAATCCCAGAAAGTTTTATCGTGATTCCCAGCCATGCGGGAAATAGCTAAGCGGATACCAGAAACAATTACACAGCACAAAACTATCGTACCCGCCAGCGTGTAGAGGCCAATCTGAATATTCTTTGCATACTGATTAAGAGTATCCAACCAACCAGTATCACCGGCAGCTAATGCATAAGGTGAAAAAGCCAACATCAGAATTACCACAAGGTAATTTCTCAATGTTGACTTATCCATATAGTTAACTTTTAACATCCGTTTGTTCCTCTTGAGTTGTATCAGCAGACGGTTCGCTTATGCCTTGCGTTGGAGCTCTATTGCTTTGCGTTGGTGCGCTGTATTTTGGATATTGCTGTAAAACATCCCAGGCATCGTACGTTGGTCGTTCTTGTCTGGGAGACTGATCAGGCATTTCATTATCTTTTAAAGCGGGAACCTTGATACCGGTTGTATTCACGGCTACCACTCTATCAACGTAACTAGTACCGTTATTTTCCTTTACAAACCCCCTTGTATAATTACCGCTGTAGTAACATGAAAATGTCTTCAAAAGAGCCTGTTGTTCATCACTCGAACCTTTTAAGGCTCTGGCGTAACAATCTTTTAATAAATCCGAACTCATTTTCAAATTTGTACATGGAGAAAATACTGCTTCAGCATTATCGGCATCAAAATACTGGCGGTTGATCTGCCCCAGACCGATACTGAAATTAGCTTTCTCCTTAACAAGCTGTTTGACAGCTGCTAACGCTTCTTCTTTCGTTTGTGGTTGGCGTTTAAGCGACTTACCTACAACTCCAATTGCCCACGGATTAAAACCAGACTCAGTTTTTACTATCCGGGCTAAAGTATCAGGGGCAACATCAGGAGCGCACTGAATCGCCAGCGCCAGAAAAGTCGCTGTAGAGATCATTGCCGTACCTTTGATTTGTTAATTGTCGCTGTTTTTGAGGATTTTCTTTTTTGCCTGTTCACCAAAATTTTCGATAAGGTATCTTACGAATGCTGACGCTGGCATGTTTTTTCTACGCTCGTAGCCGATTTCGGTGCATAGCTCCTCAAGCTTCTGTCGCGGCTCCGCTGCGATATATACGTTATTTGAGTATTTTGCTTCCGGTTTATCTTTGTTTTGCGCTTTACTAGGCATTATTGCTCCGTGATATACGTGTAGGTAACTCCAGCATCGAAAATAAAATGTCAATGCGAACAGCAGGTTCTTCTGCTGACGTAATTTTTTCTATCTTTTTTTTTAACTCGCTGGGTAGATTAATTTTCTCTTGTGGGCGTTCAAAATGGACAAGCTTTAAGGCTTCTATTTCGGCTTGTGATATCGTAGCGATTTCGTTCCCAAATCTGACAAAATCCATTGCACCGGGTATACGTTTAATTGCGGTGGTATGGATATTGGCAGGGTTGAATCTTACAAATATATAACCGGGAAACGCCGGTGAGTTTATGAGTCTGTAGGCATTTTTTTTATCGCTCCGTCGTCTACGTTCTAAAATTAATGGGCAGCAAGTTTTAAGCCCTGCTTCATTAAGGTTCTGCTGTATGGTTTTCCAATAATTCTGACGGCAGCGCAGAAGATACCAGGCATCGGTAAATGTGTCCTGCATAGAGGCCTCCGAATGTCATAAGATATTGAAATGCAATAGCTAGCGCACTGCCTCATCCCTCAAAGCAGTACATTTATTAGAATATTTAAGATTATTAATTCCCTAAGTTTGAGGGTTGTTTGATCTTTCGTCTAATTGTTTTGATTGATCAATCCTTTTGACATTGATCGGTTTAAACGATCAAGCCTATCATGCTTTACTGCCGATAATATTAGGCCACATTGTTAGAAAAACAGCAAATTGTTAGAATATCTATATAAAATCACAGTGTTAATACGCCTAAACTCCCTCGATACCGATTGCGGAGGAATGGCATGATTGGTAAGCGATTGAAGGCCGCACGTAAAGCGGCGCACATGACCCAGACAGAGCTGGCGAAACGTGCTGGTATCGATGAACTGACCGTCAGTAGAATCTCGCACTATGAGACAGATACGCACAGTCCCAACTTTCAACAAGCTTGTCGCTTTGCTGAAGTTTTGGATGTTCCTGAGTGCTATCTTTACTGCCGCGATGATGTGTTAGCTGATCAACTGCTGGCAATACACAAAAGGTATAAGAAATTCCGCTTTAATCCATCCGAACTAAGCGAATTGGAGAGAGCTGAAAAGGAACTTAAAATTGCACTCGAAACAATATCATCACTCTTAAGTAAGAGGACTGAAATCATGATTAACGATGAACTCCCCGCCTCTTTGAAGCCTTAGCATTTAGTTTGGCGCTACTAAATTTCTTAATCTTTTCTCTGTTCAAAAAACCAAATATCCTTTTATAATCCTCAAAGATCAGTATCCGGGGTGGAACTGATTAGTAGCAGTTGCCGTTTCCAGGGGTGGTACGGCAGTTGCTACGCTCACTTACCTCACGATTGAGGCATCGAGAATGCAACAGGAGGATTCTCAATATATGGATAAAATTGATTGGTTAATGAAGTTAAGGCGTTGCAATTGCCTAGAGACTTTGGAAAAAGTCATTGAGAAGAATCTGCACTCTCTTTCGATAGATGATTTGGAAAAATTCAACTCGGCAGCAGATCACCGCCTAGCTGAACTTACAATGAAAAATGTGGAGTAATAAAATAATGTTCAAAACGTCATTAGCTCTTATCATGCTTGGACTTAGTTGTTTTGTATCTGCTGTTGGCATTCCTGTTATTGACCCCGGTAAACCAATAAAAATATCCGAAAGTGCTTTTTATAGTTGTGACCAAGCTGGTAATGCGTTAGATACTGGTAGACCCATGCGCTACAAAAATAAATCAGTCACCTGCCGTAACGATAATTTATGGGCTGATGGTAAAGTATTAAGCTTTATTGATGTGACCGCAGATTTTTTAAGAAATGCAGAGATACATAAATCAAATGAAAAATAAGTAAGATCAGCAACGGTGGCTAGGACAGCGCCATGAATTACTGCGTTCTCTCGTAAATTCTTTCTCCCGTTCCCCCTGCGAAAATCGCATAATTAACGTAGAGCACCGCGCACTCTGCTCTATCAAATGTCAGGTGCTGGCATTTCGACGGATGCAGCTGCGCGGCCATGCTCAGAAATGCTGGCAAATATCCGTGGCGCCAACTGGCACCGGTTGCAGTATTGCTGGCAAATTCTCCCCGTAACATAATTTCCCGTGCTACCTGGACATACAGGTGATTACGTCCAGTTCTGCTGGCTGTGCGGGATCTGGCCTAGTATAATATTTGAACCAAGCTTACATTCAGCAGGTAAATTATGTCCGATCTAAATAGTCCATTTTTGAGCCGTGTTGGTATGATTCTATCGTCTTCCGCAGTGTTAGCGGCACTGGCGCTCGGCATGGTGATGTTTGTTCAGGAAATCCTTATTCCGCTATGGCATCAGTTAAACGCCTGACTCAGTACCCCACATCTACCATCAGGCCGCGCCAGCGGCCTTTTTTACGCCCCTCAATTAATTCCCCGCGCGGTTAGACATTCAGGTGTTTCTGTCTAGTTCAGTTTAATGTGAATGGTTATGCTTGATATATAACACAATCGTTATATAATCCTGATGTCATTAAAAGGAGGTGATTATGCGTATTTCTATTGTTCAGATGGTTAATGATTACTATGAAGGTAATCGTGAAAAAGCTGCAAAAGCTGCGGGGATTAATTCAGTTCAACAGCTTAATAATCTGGTGTCAAAAGGTTATGAAGTTGCGAGATTAGACAATGGCGACTGGATCATGCTGACAAGCAAAACGAAAATATTCAAGTCCCACAAATAACACTTGCGTTATATAACTCAAGTGTTATAATCATCCCAAGTTAAACAAACAGCGGGATAATGTTATGAATCACGGAAATAAAGCGCTTAATATTCCTGGCTTTCATGAATCAGTAAAAAGAGACTTTGAAGCTGGCCTGATAACTCTGGAGCAAGCCGCAACTGAATTTTACAAAGGTAACTGGACAGCTTTTGTTGATATGGATTACGCAAAGAAACAGCTTGGTGTTTAATGAATAAACAGCCCCGAATTTCGGGGCATGTTAACCTTTCTGATATAATAAAGGCGGCAATCATGGCAACAATTACCTCAATAATTTACATTGAGCCAGGCGAAGCGGTGTATTTCTTTACTGCGGGAAAATCCTATCCTGTCACGGCAAACCGGGAACATCTAGAATTGCCGGGTGTTGAAGTCATCGACGATGAAGGTGATACTGTCTTTGTTCGCCTGGAATCATCCAGCCACGGCGAATTTGAGGTGATTTATGGCAAGTAAAGGAATTGAAAAGTTGATTGCTGATGCCGAGCGTGCGGGATGTGTGGTTCGGCGCAATAACGGGCGCACTGAAATCAGCAAAAAGGGGAAAAAGCAGATCAGCCTGGTTATCTGCCCTGATGGTACGGCCTACCGTGGGGACGTGGATCTGACCGTTACACTGGCTATCAGAACGCAGAAAGTAATGCGGGACGTGCTGAATCTTCCGGTAATAAAGTCCGTTTCCATGAAAAAAAATTTAGGGGGTAAAATGAACTACGATGAAATAACAAAAATCACTGCTGAACGTATAAACAACTACATGACCGAAGCCATTAATACAGACTCCAAAGGCATTGCGGAAATGTTTCATAATGCTGCGTGGGGGGTACGTACATTGTGGTTTGAACTCGTATCAAAAATAGATTTAGATACGCGCAAAAAAGACAAATATCCGAGTTATGATTTGAGCCGTAAAATTGAAAAGCAGAAAGAAGAGTTTATGCAAATGACAGATCGTGAGCGTGTGCCACTGTTGAAATCACCAGAATAATTGCAACTGTACATTGCTGGCATTCTGTCAGTTGCAGCTGCGCGGCCATGCTCAAAAATGCTGGCGTAATTTCCTCTCCGGATGCGCAGCCGGTCGCAGAACTGCTGGCAAACCTTCCCCGTTACGTAATCCCCGCGACGCACTGGACGTTCAGGTTGTTCTGTCCAGTTATCCCGCACTTATCCCCGGTTTCTGTGGATAATCAACATCTAGTGTCCCGGTCAGCTGCCGGTGCTACCAGATATTGTGTCTCCCGCCTGTCTGCTGCCCCCTCCCCTGCCCAGTTTCGCTAAAAAACCCCGCCGTCAGCCTGGACGAAACGGCATATACGGAAAAAATGTCCAGTGAAGGAATTTCGGTGATCGGAGTTTTTGCAGTCGGACACCGGCGCGGATTGGGTCATAATTGAGGCGAGAGTCCGGAACGCGAGATTTTAAAAATTGAGTCATTTACCCCGCGAAATTTTGCAGAATTCACGTAGCGACGCCTGGCTTAATCCGGGTAATGCTCCCCTGCCGCTCGAAACCGCCAGGGCAATGAGGGATTATGCCGCACAGCTGGGCGGTGAACTGCCCAAATACCTGCTCGCCCCGGAAGTGGCCGTACTGCTTTCTTATCTGCCCGATCTTAATCAGCGTATGTACTTTGATACGCTCTGGAACACCGGCGCACGTCCCGGTGAAGGAATGGCATTAAGGCCAGTTGATTTTGTGCTGGAACCGACGCGCCAGCATCCACAGCCACTGGCCGTGGTGAAGACGCTGAAGCAACGCGAACGGGAATCCAACCGCCCCCCGGGAAGGCCACGTAAGGAAACGCAGCAGCTGGAGCACCCTGATTCGCGCTACCGGAAACCGCCTGAGCCAGTAACGCGCCTAGTTCCCTTACTTGATGCCGGATATGCGTTACGAATGAGGGAATTTCTAGCGACGTGGCGCAAGCGTGTGAAGCATCAACCTGTGTGGCCGATCACCTCCCGGCAAACGCCAGTTAACTGGCTCAACGCTGCCCTGTTGCGTGCGGCCAGTGACGGTGTAACATTTCCGATAACCGTCACACCCCATACCTTTCGGCACAGCTTCGCGATGCATTTGCTCATGAATGGAGTACCGCAGAAGGTCTTACAGGGATTGCTCGGCCACCGTTACAGCCGCAGCACAGAGGCTTACACGCGTGTCTTTGCAATGGATGTACTGGCTTTGAAGGGTCTTAATTTTTCAATGGATTTATCCATTGCACGTACTTTCATTTACTCAAATAGCAAAACCGCCTGATGGCGGCTTGTATGTACAATGTATTTACAATATGAATACAATAAGAATACAGTGTATTTGCTATCGTGGGCTGAATCCAGCTTCGTTTAGCGCACGCATTACAGCATTTACTCCATCCATCATGAGATAGGCTTCATCTTCTGATTCAGATCGTTCCACACAATCAGAGTGTGTTGTGCGCTTACAGAGCTGGGCAAGCGCCCATGCTACTGAACTGTCTAACTCAACGGCGATAGTTACGTTTTCTTGTTTTACGCTCATATACCATCCTCATTGCATGTGACGTAAACCGATTAGCTATGTATTTGCATTATATTTACGATGTAAATACACAATAAATACAACGTATTCACTTGCTACATTTTGGCACTTTCAAGTATCCAGTGTTTTTTCGTGTTTTCGTCCAGACTTTGCCAGGCTGCAAGAGCCGCTTTTAAAATGTCGGTATTCCCTTGCCCCATCAGTTTTGCGTCAGCTTCCATTACATCTATAAAGACCTGATTCAGCCGGTATGTTCTCGATACTGCCCTTCCCTTTGCTGGGCGCTTGTCGCCGTCAGCTATAAATCTGGCAACTTCGTGCGCTGTAGGAGTTGCAACCTGATCTACATTGGCGCTAGGTTTCTTCAAAATCATGGACATATGTTAATCCTCGAATTACACATGGAATACAATGTAAATACATTAACGTAAATACATTGTATTGTCCATAGGTAAATACACTGTATTCCTAAAGTATACCAATTTCCTGGGCGAACAGCTCTATTTGCCCTTTTGCTTTTCCTAGACTGTTTCCACGAGCTACATCGTGTACACCGGCACCTTCGTTACATGCACTTTCGAAAATATCTAAAGCTGAAATACGAGTTCTTAACGGTTGAATCCATACAGGATCTGAACGCAGCAACTTATCAAGTTCGATAGCATCCTTTACTTTGCTCGGCTTGTTAGCCTCAATTCGGGTAAACAGTACCCACGGCTGCAATCGCGTGTTAACCGACTGAGCTTTGCGTACCTTATCGGTTACATCTGTCAGAGTGTCACGCTCAAACCCGGACGATGGTTTTACCAGCGTAACAAGAATATCCGCCACAGTAAGAGCACTACGAAACTCCTGGCTATCATGCCCTGCGCAGTCAACAAGCAAGACCCCATGCAAATCTGACAGGCGTTTAATTTCTTTACTGATATCACCATAGGCTTCATACACAGGAACTGCCGGAAGTCCATTTTGCTGACGTTTTATGTTCCAGTTGATTAAGTCTGGGTTTTTATCCGATTTAAGAATGCCCACAGACTTTCCTTTGCTTACAAGAGCAGAGGCAACGTTGGCTACTGTCGTTGTTTTACCAACGCCGCCCTTATCTGAACCGAAGACCGCTGATTTACCCATTTAGCACTCCTTCAAGATTTACACTGTAGTTACCTTGTAAATACATAAGCGTATTTACCTTGTCATTACACTGTATTTTACAAAGTGTATTCCTAATGTCAATACACAGTATTCCACATTAAGTACATACAGCGTAAATACACTGTAATTATTTACTGATTTAAACCTTCTTTCATTCCGGATTGCCGTCAAAAAAAGTCTGGCCATCGCGCCCGGGTTAACCAC
>CALYPF010000029.1 GCA_945271245.1 uncultured Enterobacteriaceae bacterium
TAGACCGTTGGTGGTGACGGTAAGTGGATCACTTTTTACCCGTTGTTGACAATTGATTAATTAATTTATCTCATCACTCAGACCATTCAGGGCTGCAGGGAACGGAAATGCCACCGGAGCATATGTTCGCCCGAGCCGGTGCCGATTGATTACCCACAGATAGCACATTCTCCCGCCACCGAATGCCCCTGCGGCTTTCACCCCATAGTATATTTTCTCAGGCGGTACCCAATTTTGCGGGAAGTAGCAATCCTGGCGTAACGATGAAGCAGCGAGCACGTTACGCCCCGCGAGATGCATGAACAGTAAGCAGCGCAATCCTCCATCGCGTCAACACGCCTTTAATCCGGCCTTTATTGCGAATAGTTATCTACTTAATGGCTGCCTCAAAGGGTTATTACAAAATGGGGCGTGATAGTCGTCGCAGGCTATCTGTGCAATTACCTGCCGCATCGCTTATTACCGCTTAAATACCGCGTATTCATGGCAATTTTATGCCTCGGTTAAAGCAGCGGGATACCGATCGGTTTGCCTGCTCCGGTAATTATCTCAGCATCACTCCTTTTCCATAAAATACAGATAGTTACCTGTCATTATCCCACATCTTTGCTAGCTGCAGGCGCGGGGGACCTGGCCTAATAAACGCCCGACATCGTCTTCTGGATACGTTTACCCGGTTTATTTATTGGGCGACTACGGGCAGGCGTTACCGTATTCACATCCCCCGACGCCGCGCGCATTGCCGAGTGGTAATATCGCTGATTTTCATAATGAAAATTGATAAACCTAATAATAAAGCGGCACTGGAAGTTATAGAAACCTGCTTCTATGTTTAAAGACCTGTTTCAGAAAGTGAGGAGATAACGTGGATTACATTCAACGCACTATCGATCTTGCCATGAAAAATGTAGAAGCCGGCGGCCGCCCCTTTGCTACCGTCATCGTCCGCAACGGCGAAATTGTGGCCGAAAGCCCGAATCTGGTTGCACAAACGCACGATCCCACCGCGCATGCGGAAATTCTGGCCATTCGCGCCGCTTGTCAAAAGTTACAAACCGAAAATTTAACCGACTGCGATATCTATATTCTCGCAAGCCCGTGCCCGATGTGCCTTGGCTCGCTGTATTACTGCAGCCCAAGGCAGGTAACCTATATCACCGCCCGGGAAGATTACGCGCCTTACTACCGCGACGATCGTAAATACTTTGAACTTGAAACCTTCTATGACGAATATAAAAAACCCGTTGCCGAGCGACGCCTGCCAATGACGCAGCATAAAGACGCCACAGCGATCCGCGTTTATCAGCGCTGGAAAGAACTCAACGGTTAATACTACGACGGCGCACCGCCTGCGCCGTCTTAACGTCTCTCTTTATATTCCAATCCGCCTCGCACTTTTCGGTTTCTTATCCCGCCCCCCCGCGAAACTCGTCTAAGGTTTTAGGGTGCCGTCTGTGCGCCCACGGCCGCATGCGCCGGCATTTGGGTGATTAAAAGCGATGACGAAATGACTTGATATTGCGGCCCGGAGGCGCCGGCGCGTAAAACACTCCTGATTTTGTTAGCGCGTGCCAAAAGTCAAACTCAACGATTAAGGAGACTCTCAGGATGATGCCTGCCACTTTCTGGCTCCCACGCAGCCTGCTACTTAGCGCATCGCTACTTTTTATCGCAGCTCCGCTACCGCTCATCGCGGCTGACGGTGAAAAGCCGCAGCAGGAAACCGCGTTGCCATCACCGCCGGACGTTCTGTTAGGTCCTTTATTCGATGCGGTCCAGCGCGCCCGCTTATTTAACGATCAAAAAATCTTCGCCGATGCGATACCGAAACACGCCCCCTCAGCGATCGTTGCCGACTGGCAAATGCAGCGCCACCTTTCTGGCTTCAACCTGCGCCATTTTATCGAATTCAACTTTAACCTGCCCCCTGCGCCGAAAAAATATACCCCGCCGCAGGGAGAAAGCCTGCGTACACATATCAATAATCTATGGCCGGTGCTTACGCGGGAAACCAAAACCACGCCGCGCGGAGGTTCGCTTCTCGCACTGCCTCACCCGTATGTGGTTCCGGGCGGGCGCTTCCGGGAAGTGTATTACTGGGACAGCTACTTTACCATGCTTGGCCTCGCGCAAAGCGGGCGCTGGGAAAGCGTACGCCATATGGTTGATAACTTCGCCTGGGAGATAGACCGCTGGGGGCACATTCCCAACGGGAATCGCAGCTATTATCTCAGCCGTTCACAACCGCCGTTTTTTGCACTAATGGTGGATCTCCTGGCCAGCCATGAGGGAGAAAAGACGCTGGTGCGTTACCTGCCTCAGTTACAAAAAGAGCATGCATGGTGGATGGACGGCGCAGAGGAAGTGGATAACGGCCACGCGCGGCTGCGCGTCGTTAAATTGCGCGACGGCAGTTTATTAAACCGATATTGGGACGATCGGGCGCTGCCTCGCCCCGAATCATGGGCAGAAGATATTCAGACCGCGCACGATAATCCCAAGCGCTCCGCCGCCGATATCTATCGCGACCTGCGGGCAGGCGCCGCATCGGGATGGGATTTTAGTTCACGCTGGCTGGACAATCCGGCAAAACTCAGCACCATTCATACCACAAAGATTGTCCCCGTCGATTTAAACGCCCTGCTCTGGCAGCTTGAAAAGACACTGGCTCGTGCGGCCGAGGCTGCGGGGGATAATGCATTGAGCGAGCGCTATAAGACGCTTGCACAGGCGCGCCAGCGCGCAATTGAAACCCATCTGTGGAATGACGACACGGGCTGGTACGCCGATTACGACTTACGCCGTGAAAAAACGCGCAGTCAGCTAACTGCTGCAACGCTGTTCCCGCTTTATGTCGGGCTGGCGCCCGATGCGCGCGCGGATAAAACGGCACGCGCCGTGCGCAACGGGCTGCTGAAACCGGGCGGGCTTGTCACCACCACGGAAAATACCGGCCAGCAGTGGGACGCGCCAAACGGATGGGCGCCATTACAGTGGGTCGCCATTGAAGGCCTCAATCGTTATCACCATGAGGCGCTGGCGCAGGATATCGCGTGGCGATTCTTAAACACGGTACAAAATACCTTTAACCGGGAACGCAAGTTGGTTGAGAAATATAATGTCACAGCGCCGGGCCTGGGCGGCGGCGGGGAATATCCGCTTCAGGACGGTTTCGGCTGGAGCAATGGCGTCACGCTGAAAATACTAGAGCTGCTGTGCCAGGAGACCAGGCCCTGCGATAACGTACCGAAGCAGCCACCGGCCGGAATTGTCGCTCAGGAGAATACTCTCTGAATCCACAGCCCAATGTAAAGCGGGAGTCCGTAACGCTGGCTCCCGTCATTTTACTCCAAACTCAGACGTTCTCCATCGCGCGCTTAACTTTCCATAAATAGCGCGGAGCCTGTGATGAAGGATGATTATCCATTACATATTGCCAAAAATCCTGCGGCGACAGCGCGTTTATCTGCGCTATCGCCTTATTGCGATCCGATGAAAATATCCACAGCAGCACGCCGTCTCCGTTGACATAGGCCACTATCAGCGCATATTCCATGGTCTGTGGATTTTCAATACCGCGTAAAATGCCTGACTGTAAAATACTGAGATAGGCCGCGCCGATATCAATATTACGCGCCGGATCTTTTAGCTCGCGCGCGCTGGGCTGCCCGCTTTTACCCTGCTGGCGCCACACTTCCCGCCCGGCGGTAGAGGCTTTTATTTGCATGAGGCCCACGGCGTTAGAGGAACTTACCAGCGTCGGATTACCGCCGGACTCAACGGCAATAATAGCCGTTATCAGCCTTGGGCTAACGCCCCAGTTCTCCCCCGCCTCTTCCGACAGCGGCATCCAGGTTTGCGCCCCGGAAACCGGCCTTTGGGGCGTCCATCCGTTTTCCCGATGCGGCGTTTTCCCGGAACAGCCCACCAGTAGCAGGCCTAACACAATTACCCATCTTAACTTCACAGTATCCGCTCCCTGTATTAACGGCCCATGACAACTCCCGACGGATGACAACCGCGGCGCTAATCGGCATGATAACCAATTCAAAATTTAATTCAGCAAGGAATTGCCATGGCGATTTTTCATCTGATAGCGCCTTCCGGATACTGTATACAGCAGGACGCGGCAATACGCGGCGTCGAGAGACTGCGGGCTCAGGGCCACTCGGTTCGTCATAGTGACGTTATTTCGCGCCGCGAGCAGCGTTTCGCCGGCGGCGATGCCGAACGACTTGCCGATCTCAACGCATTAGCCAGGCTGGAGAGTACGCCTCAGATAGCGCTGGCGGTGCGTGGCGGTTACGGCGTCACGCGATTATTACCGAACATTCAGTTTGCCGCCATCGCCGCCCGGCTGCGGCAGTCCCCGCTTATCGTGTGCGGCCACAGCGATTTTACCGCCTTTCAATTGGCTCTTTTAGCTAAGGAAAACGCCGTAACTTTTAGCGGCCCAATGCTGGCCGGCAACTTTGGCGCGGCCGCGCCCAGCGAGTTTACCGAGCGTCACTTTTGGCAGGCGCTGCACTCACCGCGTTTCACACTGACATGGCGCTCTCAACACGCGCCGTTTATCGCTACGGGTACGGTGTGGGGCGGTAACTTAGCCATGCTGGTCTCGCTATTAGGAACGCCGTGGTTCCCGCAGATTACGAATGGCATTTTGGTGATAGAAGATATCAATGAACACCCATTCCGCATTGAACGCATGCTGCTGCAATTGCTGGATGCCAGGGTGCTGCCCCGCCAGCGCGCGCTTGTTTTCGGTAGCTTTAGCGCAGCGAAAACCAATGATTATGACGCCGGTTTTGATTTGCAAAGCGTGCGAGATACGCTGCGCCGGCGTCTGGATATTCCGATTATCGACGGTTTATGCTTCGGCCACGAACCGGATACGGTTACGCTGCCACTCGGCGCCTGCGGCGAGCTCTGCCACAGCGGCAACGAGGCCGCGTTAACGTTAAGCGGTCATCCCACTCTGCCGATAAATTAACGGGCCGGCGGCCAGTTTGCGTCGAGCTGCGCGCCAAACCCTGGCGAACACGCGGTTAGTAATAATTTCTGCTATGCCCCGGCGTCAATGCGACGAATAAAAATTGCCAACGATTCGGGGGCGAAAAAACGCTTTGCCGACGCCGTATTATGCGTAACGTTAAAAAAAGCGCGCTCTGTCCCGCTAATCCGTCCATTCATAAGCCAAAATTATGCTACCGTCTTATCCTAACTTTATGGGAGATAAACTATCTTGGATGCCGGGACAATCATTAATCTGTTTATTGTGGCCGCCGCACTGGTTACATTCAGTATTCTACTGAGCACGTTCTCATCCCGTCTGGGCATCCCTATTCTGGTTATCTTCCTCGCTATCGGTATGCTCGCCGGCATCGACGGCCCGGGCGGCATACCCTTCGATAATTATTCTTTTGCCTGGCTAATCAGCAACCTCGCACTGGCGGTTATTCTGCTGGACGGCGGTATGCGCACCCGCGCGGGATCGCTGCGCGTCGCGCTGGGTCCAGCGCTATCGCTGGCGACCGTCGGCGTTGCCATTACCGCCGGTCTTACCGGCATGGCCGCGGCCTGGCTGTTCGATCTCAGCCCGATTAACGGTTTATTGATTGGCGCGATTGTCGGGTCTACCGACGCCGCAGCGGTATTTTCACTGCTCGGCGGTAAAGGGCTTAACGAACGCGTTAGCGCAACGCTTGAAATTGAATCCGGCAGCAACGATCCCATGGCGGTCTTTTTAACCATCACGCTGATTGAAATCATTCAATATCATCAGAGCTTTTCCGCCGGTGGTTTTATCTCGCACCTGCTGCAGCAATTCGGGTTAGGCATTACCCTCGGCGTCGCGGGCGGCTTTTTACTGCAGCAAACGATTAACCGCATTACGCTACCGCAGGGGTTATACCCGCTGCTGGCATTAAGCGGCGGGATTTTGGTGTTCGCCGTCACAACGGCGCTGGACGGCAGCGGCATTCTGGCCGTGTATCTGTGCGGTTTTTTCCTTGGTAATCGCCCGGTACGCAACCGTTTTGGCATACTGCAAACCTTTGACGGTATCGCCTGGATGGCGCAAATAGGCATGTTCCTGGTACTGGGACTACTGGTGACGCCGTCCAGCATTTTACCTATCGCCATTCCCGCGCTGCTGCTGTCACTCTGGCTTATTTTTGTCGCCCGCCCGCTGTCGGTTTTCGTTGGGCTGCTGCCGTTCCGCAGTTTTAACCTGCGCGAACGTATTTTTATTAGCTGGGTTGGCCTGCGCGGAGCAGTGCCGATTATCCTCGCCGTATTTCCAATGATGGCCGGGCTTGAGAACGCCCATCTGTTTTTCAATGTCGCCTTCTTCGTGGTTTTGGTTTCTCTGCTGCTGCAGGGGTCTACTCTTAGCTGGGCCGCCAGGCGCGCGCGCCTGGTGGTACCGCTGGTCGGCTGGCCGGTATCGCGGCTGGGATTAGACCTGCACCCCAAAAGTCCGTGGGAACAATTTGTGTATCGGCTGGATGCGGAGAAGTGGTGCGTTGGCGCGGCTCTGCGCGATTTGCAAATGCCGAATGATACCCGCATTGCAGCGCTGTTTCGTAATAACAAGCTGTTACACCCAACCGGCAGTACCCGCCTGCTTGAAGGCGATATCCTGTGCGTTATTGGGCGCGAGCGCGATTTACCCGCGCTGGGAAAACTGTTTAGCCAGTCACCGCCAGAGGATATGGACCAGCGCTTTTTCGGCGATTTTATTCTTGAAGCCAACGCGCATTTTAGCGATGTCGCTACGATTTACGGGCTGGATCTGCCGGATGAAATGAATGTGCAGCAGACACTGGGGGAAATGATCACCGCCCAACTAGGCGGGGCACCGGTGGTTGGCGATCAAATAGAATTCGCCGGTATGCTCTGGAGCGTGGCGGAAAAAGAAGAGAATAGTGTGCGTAAGGTCGGGGTACGCGTTGCCGTCGATGAGGCGGATAAAGCCTGAGCCAAACGCTTTCCCCCGGCATCGGACTCTCACGGTGCGCTGGTATAACCTACCAGCCCTGAGATTAAACAGGTGCCAGAGTAAGTATTTAGCGCGGGCGAAATATGACACAGTGCCGCGACGTTTTGCGCAGGGCTAGCAGGCCTGATTATCCCTTGTAATTCTTATTCCGTCACAACCGGTACGCGCGGCGCCAGCGCGCACATTAACTCATAACCGATAGTCCCCGCCGCCGCCGCGACATCATCAATTTTTATCTGGCTACCCCACAGTTCTACCGGGCTGCCGATCCCGGCCTGCGGACAGGGCGTTAAATCCACCGCGAGCATATCCATGGAAACCATACCCAATGTGCCGGTGCGGCTGCCGTCAACCAGCACCGGAGTGCCGTTCGGCGCCGTGCGCGGGTATCCATCCGCATAGCCGCAGGCAACAATACCAATGCGCTGCTCACCCCGCGCGCGCCAGCGGCTTCCGTATCCCACGCCGTCCCCGGCTTTCAGCGTCTGCACGCCGATAATCTCACTTTTTAGCGTCATTGCCGGCTGCAAACCGCATCCGGCAATATCCTGCCAGCGGCCGGATGGGGAAGCGCCGTACAAAACAATGCCCGGACGTACCCATTGATGGTGGGTTTCAGGATGCCAGAGCGTCGCCGCGGAATTAGCCAGCGAACGCGGCGCGTCGATGCCTTCCAGCGCCTGCTCAATCACCTGAAGCGGCCGGGCGATGCCGTCAGGGCTGTCAGCATTGGCGAAATGGGACATTAACGTAACGGTGCCAACATTCCCCAGGTAGCGCAGCCGCTGCCAGACCGTGTGAACCCTGTCAGGCGCGAATCCCAGCCGGTTCATCCCGCTGTTCATCTTGAGATAAACATCGACGGGTGCTTTCAGGCGGGCATCGGCCAGCGCTTTTAACTGCCAGTTACTGTGAATACTGGTAGTCAACCGATACTCATCAATCAGTTTCAATTCTTCAGCGTAGAAAAAGCCTTCCAGCAGTAATATTGGCCCTTTCCACCCCTGCTCCCGTAACAAAACGGCCTCCTCTATATTCAGTAGCGCAAAACCGTCCGCATCGCACAGCGCAGGCCAGGCGCGAGCCAGCCCGTGCCCATAAGCACTGGCTTTTACTACCGCCCACGCGCGCGCCTGCGGGGCTGCCGTGCGTACCTGGCGTAAATTATTGCGTAGCGCATCGTGATGGATAATCGCCTGAATAGGTCGTGTCATGTAAGGTTCTCCTGTTCCGTTAACGGTGCGCGCCGTGCAAACGCGTCGACGAAGAGCCGCCAGCGTGGCGCCGATAGCGGGCAACGGAAAGATCTTCAAATGAAATGGCCGGCGTCCGCCCGGACATAATATCGCTCAGCATTTGCCCGGAGCCGCAGGCCATCGTCCAGCCCAGCGTTCCATGCCCGGTGTTCAACCACAAATTCTTGTAGGGCGTTCTACCGACAATTGGCGTACCGTCTGGCGTCATTGGCCTTAAGCCCGCCCAAAATGTCGCCTGCTCCACGTGACCGCCGCGCGGATAAAGATCCCGAACGACCATTTCCAGAGTTTCTCTGCGGGAGGCGTGCAGACCGGTATTAAAACCTACGATTTCCGCCATTCCCCCAACCCGAATGCGTTTATCGAAGCGCGTAATCGCAATTTTATAGGTTTCATCCAGCACGGTGGATACCGGCGCCCCCGCTTCATCCGCAATAGGAATTGTCAGTGAATAGCCTTTAAGCGGATAAACGGGAATATCGATAAGTCCTTTTAGCATGGCGGTTGAGTAAGAACCCAACGCCATCACATAGCCATCTCCCTTCACTACCTCGTCACCACACTTCACGCCGCTTATCCGGTCGCCTTCATAAAGCAGCCGGTCAATCGATGTGGAAAACCGAAACACCACGCCGGCCGCGCGCGCCATTTCCGTTAAACGCTGCGTAAAGAGCTGACAATCACCCGTTTCATCGTTAGGAAGCCGCAGTCCGCCGCTCAATTTATGCGCCACCTCCGCGAGCGCCGGTTCCACCTGCGCCAGATCTTGGGCGTCCAGAAGCTGATAAGGCACCCCCGCGTCCTCAAGTACCGCGATATCCCTTGATGCGTTTTCATACTGGCTGGCGCTGCGAAAAAGCTGCAGCGTACCGCCCTGACGCCCTTCATAATTAATCCCGGTGGAGGCACGCAGCGCCTTCAGGCAATCGCGACTGTATTCTGCCAGTTGCACCATGCGCTCTTTATTTTCCACATAGTGGCGAGCATCGCAGTTGCGCAACATTTGCCACATCCATTTAAGCTGCGCCGCAGTGCCATCCAGCCGGACAGCCAGCGGCGCGTGACGCTGAAACATCCATTTTATGGCTTTCAGAGGGATACCCGGCGCCGCCCACGGCGTGGCATATCCCGGCGATATTTGCCCGGCGTTGCCTGCGCTGGTTTCCTGCGCAGAGCCACCTTCCCTGTCGATAACCGTGACATCATGCCCCGCCTGTCGCAAATACCATGCGCTGGTGACACCCACTACGCCGCTACCTAAAATGATGACGTGCATTCCCCCTCCCGTATTAAAAGCGCAATATTCTGGATACAGACTGATAACCTGAAAGAAAATATTATTCAACATACAGAATAGCTATGATGACGTAGCTCACAGCATCGCCGATATAGCTGGAAACGCGCATTTCAGCACCTCCTGCTGCCGCCATAAATGCAACAGCATTAAATGCCGGGTAAAAACCATAGCACCATAGAAACACCCTGCAAATGGCGTTAAAAAAAGATCCTCCCTGGCTCAGGTCTGCAACCTCTGTTCTATGCTTGAAAGAAGGTTCTCCATTCAAAGAGAATCACTAACAATGAGGGCGCGCTAATGGCTACTGTGACCGATACCTCCGCCTCCGTCAGGGGAATAACTCGACTGAGCGATGGTCCCGACTGGACGTTTGGGCTACTGGAAAGCTATCTGAGTGAAATCGACCGGGTAGCAAAATATTACCGCCTCGATACTTACCCGCATCAAATTGAAGTGATTACATCAGAACAAATGTTGGACGCCTATTCCAGCGTAGGTATGCCCATTAACTATACCCACTGGTCATTCGGTAAAAAATTTATCGAGAATGAGCAGCGTTATAAGCAAGGGCAGCAGGGGCTGGCGTATGAAATAGTGATTAATTCCAACCCCTGCATTGCGTACCTGATGGAAGAAAATACGATTACCATGCAGGCGCTGGTGATAGCGCATGCCAGTTATGGACATAATTCTTTCTTTAAAAATAACTATCTATTCCGCAGCTGGACGGATGCCAGTTCGATTGTCGATTATCTTATCTTTGCCCGAAACTATATCAGTGAATGTGAAGAAAGGTACGGCGTGGAAGAGGTCGAAAAACTGCTGGACTCCTGCCACGCACTGATGAATTACGGCGTAGATCGCTATAAGCGCCCACAAAAAATCTCCCTGCAGGAGGAAAAAGCGCGCCAAAAAAGCCGTGAAGAGTATTTGCAAAGCCAGGTAAACATGCTTTGGCGCACCCTGCCGAAACGTGAGGAAGAGCGGCTGGCCCAGTCAAGCGGCCGTTTTCCTGAAGAACCGCAGGAAAATTTATTGTATTTCATGGAGAAGAATGCACCTTTACTGGAGCCGTGGCAGCGCGAGATTTTGCGTATTGTGCGTAAGGTCAGCCAGTATTTTTATCCCCAGAAACAGACGCAGGTCATGAATGAAGGATGGGCCAGTTTCTGGCATTACACCATTCTTAACCACTTATATGACGAAGGAAAAGTTACCGGCCGGTTCATGTTGGAATTCCTGCACAGCCATACGAATGTGGTATTTCAACCACCTTACAATAGCCCCTGGTATAGCGGGATTAACCCTTATGCGCTGGGCTTTGCGATGTATCAGGATATTAAGCGCATTTGCCAGACGCCCAACGAGGAAGACCGCCACTGGTTCCCTGATATCGCGGGTAAAGACTGGCTGGAGACGCTGCACTTCGCGATGCGTGATTTTAAAGACGAAAGCTTTATCAGCCAATTTCTCTCACCTAAGCTGATGCGCGATTTCCGCCTATTCACCGTGCTGGATGACGACCGCCATAATTATCTGGAAATCTCCGCCATTCATAATGAAGAAGGCTATCGTGAAATCCGCAATCAGCTTTCTGCACAATATAATCTGAGTAATCTGGAGCCGAATATTCAGGTGTGGAATGTCAACCTGAGAGGCGATCGTTCGCTTACGCTGCGCTACGTCCCTCACAACCGGGCACCGCTGGATAAAGGAAGGCGGGAAGTGCTAAAGCACGTACATCGACTATGGGGATTCGACGTGCTGCTGGAGCAGCAAAATGAAGATGGCAGCATTGAATTACTGGAACGCTGCCCCCCGCGAAACGCCGCGCTGTAGCGAAAAAAGCCGCGAAAGCGGCTTTTTTATGGCTGATACAAAATGCTCTCAGAATGAGATAAACCATTACCCCTGCCTTAGAGTTAAACCACGCCGATATGCTATTTCGCCCTATTATCACAACGGCGGCAGAAGGCTACGCTAATTAACGGCTATGCAGGGCTAAATCACCGGGCATATTTTTTTGCATACGGTGCCAAATTTCCCCGCTTTCACGCCCATAATTACGCACGACTTCATACACCTGCGCGTGCAGGCCTTCGCGACAGAGCTGCCCAAGCTTATGGTAAAAGCCCAGCGCCAGGCTGCGGGCATCCGGGCTGGAAAAATAGTGTCTGCCGATGCGGGTATATAGCCCTTTCATACCGTTTAATATCAATCCGTATACCGGATTGCCGGAGGCAAACGCCAGGCCGCGAAAGATACCGTAATCAAGTTCGGCAAAGGCATCCGCGTGATCCTGCACCTCTTCCGCGCTATCCAGAACTTTCTGCGAATCTTCTGGATGCAGGCGAAGCGCATTGCGGATAAAGATAGTGGCAATGTTGGTACGCACAGAAAGTAAATTATCGATAAGTTGCGGTACTCGGTCATGATCGAGACGCGCCAGTGTTTCCAGAATATTTAAACCCGACGTCTCCCAGAAATTATTCACCTTCGTCGGTTTACCGTGCTGGATGGTCAACCAGCCGTCACGCGCAAGGCGCTGTAATACTTCGCGCAAAGTCGTGCGCGTTACGCCAATAAGTTCCGAAAGTTCACGCTCTGCTGGCAATATTGAACCCGGTGGAAAGCGATTATTCCATATGCTTTCAATGATATACTCTTCCGCGAAACCCGCCGGGCTTTGCGCCTTTATGACCATAGCAATTGTCCATGTTTCCGAATTTTACAATATTTACTCATCATACCAGATGCGCATTCGGGCAGATAGTTAAGAGATTATCCAAAATTGGAGCCAGATTTTATTTTTTAGGGCTTCCCCGTAGCCCTGCGCTAATCACCTTGCCAGCTGATATTACGCAAGGTAGGCTAATTCTCTGTTTCTGAATAATCACGCAAAACATAAAAAGAGTCGACGATGAATATCTCACTTGCGCGCGCGTTTTACCGCAATTTTTTAGGTGCCTCACCGAATAGTTATAAACTCACTATTCTGTTTTTTTTAATACTTAATCCGCTAGTGTTTTTTTGCATCAGTCCTTTTGCCGCCGGTTGGTTATTGGTCGGCGAATTTATTTTTACACTGGCGATGGCGCTCAAATGCTACCCTCTACTGCCCGGTGGGCTTCTGGCTATCGAGGCCGTGTTTATTGGCATGACCAGCGCCGACCGGGTGCGTCATGAAGTGGTTGCTAATATAGAAGTCCTGCTGCTATTGATTTTTATGGTGGCTGGGATCTGGTTTATGAAGCAGCTTCTGCTGCTTATTTTTACCCGACTGCTGCTAAGCGTGCGCTCTAAGCTAGTGCTATCACTCGCTTTTTGCGTGGCTGCCGCATTCCTTTCCGCCTTTTTAGACGCCTTAACCGTTGTAGCCGTAGTTATCAGCGTCGCGTTGGGATTTTATGAAATTTATCATCGATTCGCATCAGGCGATAATCACGGTGAACTTCATAGCGATGACGCACTGACGCACGAGCATAGAGAAACGCTGGCGCAGTTTCGCGCTTTTTTACGCAGCCTAATGATGCATGCCGCGGTCGGCACCGCTTTGGGCGGAGTAATGACCATGGTCGGCGAACCGCAGAACCTGATTATCGCCCGTGCAGCAGGCTGGCACTTTAGCGATTTTTTCCTGCGCATGGCACCGGTAACACTGCCGGTGCTGGTATGCGGCCTACTCACCTGCTGCATACTGGAATACAGCAAAATCCTCGGCTATGGCGCACCGCTTCCTGAGCCAGTACGAGAAGTACTGCAGACCTGGGATAGACAGAATAGCCGCCAACGAACGCGGCTGGATAATGCACGCCTGGTAGTACAAGCGGTTATCGGTCTGTGGCTAATTATTGCGCTGGCGTTTCATTTGGCGGAAGTTGGGCTTATTGGTTTATCCGTCATTATTTTCGCCACTGCCCTGTGCGGCATTACCGATGAACATACGATAGGCCGCGCCTTTACTGAGGCTCTGCCGTTTACCGCTCTGCTAACAGTCTTTTTTACTATCGTCGCAGTAATTGTCGACGGCCAGCTTTTTGCGCCGCTTATTCACTATGTACTAAAGTCTCCGCCGCAGGCGCAATTGCCGCTATTTTATATTATTAACGGCCTGCTTTCTTCTATCTCAGATAACGTTTTCGTTGGCTCTGTATATATAAATGAAGTGAAAACCGCGCTGGAGCACGGGCTAATAGATATTCGCCAGTTCGAAGAGCTGGCCGTCGCCATTAATACCGGCACAAATCTACCCTCCGTCGCGACGCCGAACGGCCAGGCCGCATTCCTATTTTTACTGACTTCGGCACTGGCACCGCTGATCCGTTTATCATACGGACGTATGGTTCTGATGGCGCTACCTTATACGCTGGTTTTAACACTGGTGGGCCTGTTATGCGTGATTTATACGCTGGCACCGGCAACCGACTGGATGCTGTCTCACGGCTGGATAGCGACGCCGCTGCTGTAATCACTAAGGTCGGGAATGGCTACATTTCCATCGCCAGGTGGCGACAATATCCTTATTATTGCGATGTCCATAGTGGCGCGTAAGGTAAATTGGTTTACACTGCGCCACATCTATTTTTACAGGGAATGAGATTATGTTGCGATATCTTAATCAGCAATCGCGAGGACGCGGAGCCTGGCTACTTATGGCGTTTACCGCTTTCGCCCTGGAGCTGGTAGCGCTGTGGTTCCAGCATGTGATGAAGCTTCAACCGTGTGTGCTCTGCATTTACGAACGCTGCGCGCTATTTGGCATTATGGGCGCCGGGCTTCTCGGGGCTATCGCTCCTCGCTCACCGATACGATTTATTGCGTTAGCGGTGTGGCTTTGGAGCGCGGGAAAAGGTATCGCGCTGGCGTGGCAGCATACTATGATGCAGCTTCACCCTTCGCCGTTTCAAACCTGCGATTTTATGGCGCGCTTCCCCGCAGGGCTGCCGCTGGATAAATGGCTGCCGCAGGTTTTTGTCGCCACCGGCGACTGCTCCGTGCGTCAGTGGTCTTTTTTGGATCTTGAAATGCCTCAGTGGCTGCTGGGCATTTTCATTGCCTATTTCGCCATTGCCGTCCTGATAGTCTTAGCTCAGTTTTGCCGTCGGGCACGCTAGTATCCTTTTGCGCGCAGCGCTGACGCTGTGCGCAAAAAATTCGCCTTCATTTTATATAGACGCCGCGTCAGCGCTTATATCGTAAATAGGGATCGGCATTGCTTACAAAGCGATTATTACGCTTAAAACTGGCGCAGCGTCGCAAAGACGCCAGGAGTTGAATAAAAGGTCTCTTAGCCTGAGTCTGTTCGCCCCGCCAGCCCGTTCTGGCTGCCAATGTTTGATTATCTCTTAGTGTAATATTCTGCTGACTGGCTGGTAGCTGACGCACATATTAGCGAAAAGAGTAGAGGGATGATCCGCCAGCGAACGGAGCGCTGCCGGTGAATATCAGCGTAGTATTTTACTCAACATTTTTGCACTACGATTTTACAGCGCGGCAGTAAAAAGGCCTCATTCTAATGAGGCCCTTACTACAGCAGTCGAACCTATAAGGTTATTACTGCGGAATACGCAGTACCTGCCCCGGATAGATTTTATCCGGATGGCTCAGCATGGGCTTATTTGCTTCAAAGATTTTATTGTAATCATTGGCGTTGCCATACACTTTTTTCGCAATCGCACTTAGCGTATCACCTTTCTCGACGGTGTAGAACTTGCTTTCAGTAGCGCCGGCTGCAACAGCGACTTTATCTTCTACGCTGTTGATGCCTTCCACATTGCCCGCAGCAACCAGGATTTTTTCTTTCGCTTCCTGGCTCAGGCCATCACCGCTAACAACGACCTTATCGCCCTGAACGCTTACCTGAACTTTATCAGCATCCGGTACGCCTGCTTTTTTCAAATGCTCTTCAATTTTACTTTTACGCGCATCATCACTGTTTCCTGTTACGGAATCCCACAGTTTCTCACCCGCTTCTTTTACAAAATTAAACAGTCCCATATCGTCTCCTGAATGGTTATTGGGCCCATGCCCTTACTCCAGTCTTAAGTCTGGCAAAAAAATCAAAAAAGTAAAGCGTCATTCCTGGCCCGGGATTAATAATCAGACGATTAGTGATTTCACTAATATACATTAAGTATACCGAGGCAAATCTTAATATTTCTTAGCGAAGTAAAATGGTTATTATCCGAACAGCAGCCCGCAAGACGTAATTAAGGTTAAGCGCTAAGTTAACGTAGCATCGCAAATTATTGTTAAAGCCCCACAGCGCAGCCTGCACGCCTCAAGGTATCATTATCTTTCCCCATAACCGCTCGCGGTATAGCGGCCACCGACAAAACCTCTGATTTATTAGAATATCGGCATATCTGCTTTCAAACCAACGCTGTATTTATTACTAAATACAGCGCACTCTCATTTTCATTCAACCATAAAAAATATCTTTATGCTTAACTTATTACTCTCACAAAATGGCTATGCGCATAGGGCCATTTCTGGCAGATAAATCAATGCGATTAGGACAACTATACAATCGCGTTACCAAAAATGAACGCTCATTCCACCTGATGAAAGTAATATTTACACCAATAGCATTGATGTAAAGCCAATAAACGATCATTGCTCACCTCTATTAGCGTGTTCATATAATCTCAGCAATATAAAGATAAGCATATATCTATCAGGTAAAGGTTACTCGATATATTTCATTACCTTTCGAACTTTTCTCATATTATTCATCTCTGAACTGGGAGCATCCTCTTTTTAACCATATAATGAATATTGACGCATTTTCAGGTAAAAAAAGTCACATTACATGGAGAGTGGAACGATTAGTCTCTTACAGGCCAATGAATTAATGCCTCAATCAATTCTACCTGTAAAAGGAATATTGGATTCCCCCCCATGAATTACTTCTTTTAAGTAAAGTTATAGATCCTGAAATTAATGAACCAAATGCACCATGTTATTAACCCATCAGCCAGGTATATGCCTGCGCCCATTAAATTAACGATAAGATAATGGAAAACCCTAAAAGCACCGCCGACAAAATAGCCAGCTATTACTGCGCCGTCGGCCCGAATGCGGGCCGGGTTCGCCATTTAATGCACACGTTGACTTCGCCCGGTCTTTACTCCGCCCAGTCTGGTTTATTAAGGATATGATCCTGCCAGTCGCGCACTTCGCTCTCTTTCACTGCAATATGGCGCACCGAGATACGCTGAGCATGCATCACTTCTTTGGAGCCAGCGCGCAGCGGGTGCCAGGCGGGTAACGACTTTCCTTCAGCAAGGAGCCGATAGGCACAGGTCAGCGGCAGCCATTCAAATTCAGGAAGGTTTGCGCGCGTTAGCTTGATGCAATCGGCCTCATATTCGAAACGGCGGGCGTAGTGGCGACACTGGCAGGTTTTGATATTCAACTGAGCGCAGGCCACATTGGTAAAATAAATTTCGTCTGTATCTTCGTCCATGAGTTTATGCAGGCAGCATTGCCCGCAGCCGTCGCAGAGCGACTCCCACTCCCGATCGCTCATTTCATCCAACGTTTTAGTTTGCCAAAAGGGGGTGTCATTCATTCGCGGAAATTCCAAAGATAGATTATCTGGCGCCGTTATAAAGAGAATAGCCCACAGATGCAAGCCCAGGCGCCGAGAACTAACCGGGATTTACAGAACCCGCGCGGTGAGAAAGCGGTCGCCC
The DNA here is from genome assembly GCA_945271245.1 of uncultured Enterobacteriaceae bacterium. Classification (GTDB taxonomy): domain Bacteria; phylum Pseudomonadota; class Gammaproteobacteria; order Enterobacterales; family Enterobacteriaceae; genus Apirhabdus; species Apirhabdus apintestini. Next base: position 17,254 of record CALYPF010000029.1, read on the forward strand.
AAACCGATTTTTAACGCATCGCCACCGTGAAGCGGCCCCACGCCTTCCGGTGTGCCGGTTAAAATAATATCCCCTTCACGCAGAGTGAAAAACCGGCTCATATAGGCGATAAGCGGCAAAATAGGATGTAGCATGTCAGCGGTATTACCCCGCTGGCGCTGCTCGCCGTTTATCTCTAATGACAATGACAGGTTTTGAGGATCGTGGCCAAACTCTGAAACCGGTATAAAACCGGAAACGGGGCATGCGTTATCAAATCCCTTCGCTTTTTCCCACGGACGCCCTGCTGCCTTTAATTCGCTCTGGAGATCGCGTAACGTTAAATCAAGCGCTACGCCATAGCCGACGATCGCCTGCTGCACATGTTCTTCCTTTGCCTGTCGTAAAGTGGCGCCAATCAGAACCGCCAGCTCAACTTCATGATGAACGGCACCAAAACCTTCGGGGAGTTTTAGCGGTTGATGCAAATCGCAAAGTGCCGTTTCGGGCTTCATGAATAAGACGGGCTCTTCCGGGGTTCGGCTACCCATTTCTTTGATATGACGCGCATAGTTACTGCCTACGCAAACGACTTTACTAACCGGATAATCCAGCAGCGCGCCCTGCCAGTGACGATGTTGATACATAATCCCTGCCCTATTGTTATGTACAATAAGCTCTCACTATCCCCGTGCGCCGGGGGGATTGTCAATCTGGCTGCGCGCAGTTACTCACGATAATAACTTATGACCTATGGCTTATTTATGCGTTAGCAAAAGAGATACCGATTATCCGCAAACAACATATTCGGAAAAAACGGTAATTATGAATCAACGCAATATCAGGCGATGAAGATTTATTCTACCGCTGATAGATCTCAGCGGTAGTAAATAGCAATTATTGTTTATTACAGGGTTCAAAGCGCTTATTTTTTTGTCTGCTCACAAAGATGTGTTTTTAACAAGCTTTCCGGAGGCGGCGGCAATTGTAAATAATACCCTTGATCTTTCAATGCCTGTTTTACATTATCTAAACTTGCATTCGCCAGGCGTTTGCTGCCGTCCAAAGGTATCATCATTGCCAGTTTCGGTTGACCAAAACTCAACATCAATTCTTCCGGCACTCGGGAAAAATCGCCTTTTTTTTCGACATAGAGATATGTCTGATCGCGTTTCATACTCCGATAGATCACACAATGCATACTTTTGCTCTAATTTCATTAGTGGTTACTTGCCTGAATATAGCACTGACTATAACATGCTTGTTGTACATCGGAATATTGTATCCACGCCGTGGGTATTAAAAACTGAATTGAGTAAGGCCAGGATGTCAAATACGCCCATCGAGCTGAAAGGTAGCAGTTTCACACTCTCTGTAGTTCATTTACATGAGACGCAGTCCGCCGTTATCCGCGAAGCGCTTCAGGATAAAATTGCGCAGGCACCCGCGTTTTTGAAACATGCGCCTGTCGTACTCAATGTCGCAAGTCTAAATGATAAGGCTGGTGATTGGGGGCAGATTTTACAAATCATCACTGACGCTGGTCTGCACGTCGTTGGCGTAAGCGGCTGTAAAGACAGCATTCTACGCGCCGAGATTGAACGCGCGGGGCTACCGCTGCTTACCGAAGGCAAAGATAAGGTGCGGCCTATGGTGCCTCAGGCACCGGCAGAGCCGGTGGCAAGCGTCGCTACAAAAACGCGCATTATCGATACGCCGGTGCGGTCCGGCCAGCGCGTGTATGCGCCAAACAGCGATTTAGTGGTAACCAGCCACGTCAGCGCCGGAGCAGAACTCATCGCTGATGGCAATATACATATTTACGGCGGAATGCGCGGACGAGCGCTGGCAGGTGCCAGCGGCGATCGCGATGCGCAAATATTTTGTACTGCTTTAACCGCCGAACTGGTTTCCATTGCCGGCGTCTACTGGCTTAGCGATAGACTCCCGGCCGATTTTTACGGCAAGGCGGCGCGTCTGCGTCTCGCGGGCGGTGCTCTGACCGTTGAACCTTTAAATTAATAAGCCCTTTTAACAAGGAATTCCTTATGGCACGCATTATTGTAGTTACATCAGGTAAAGGAGGCGTTGGCAAAACGACCTCCAGCGCGGCCATCGCTACGGGTCTGGCCCTAAAGGGCAAGAAAACCGTCGTTATCGATTTCGATATTGGCCTGCGTAATCTCGACCTGATTATGGGATGTGAGCGACGCGTCGTGTATGACTTCGTTAATGTTATTCAGGGCGATGCCACGTTGAATCAGGCTCTGATTAAAGATAAACGCACCGAGAATCTCTATATTCTGCCCGCCTCACAAACGCGCGATAAAGATGCGCTTACGCGTGACGGCGTCGAGAAAGTGCTCGACGATTTATCGAAGATGGAGTTTGATTTTGTCGTCTGCGACTCTCCCGCGGGAATTGAAACAGGCGCGCTAATGGCGCTCTACTTCGCTGACGAAGCCATCATTACGACTAACCCTGAGGTCTCTTCAGTACGCGACTCCGATCGGATTCTCGGCATTCTTTCGTCCAAATCGCGCCGCGCTGAAAAAGGTGAAGAGCCCATTAAAGAGCATCTGCTGCTGACCCGCTATAATCCGGGCCGGGTAAGCAGAGGCGATATGTTAAGTATGGAAGATGTACTGGAAATTCTGCGTATTCCTCTGATTGGCGTAATTCCTGAAGATCAATCGGTGCTACGCTCCTCTAACCAGGGAGAACCCGTTATTCTCGACGATACGTCCGACGCCGGCAAAGCCTATTCAGATGCGGTAGATCGCCTGCTTGGTGAAGAACGCCCTTTCCGCTTCATAGAAGAAGAGAAGAAAGGTTTTCTCAAACGCCTGTTCGGAGGATAAATTATGGCATTACTCGACTTTTTTCTTTCACGGAAAAAGAACACCGCCAATATCGCCAAAGAGCGTTTACAAATTATTGTGGCGGAACGCCGTCGAGGTGATTCCGAGCCGCATTATTTACCTCAGTTGAAGCGTGATATCCTGGACGTTATTTGCAAATACGTGCAAATCGATCCTGAGATGGTCACCGTACAGCTTGATCAAAAAGGTGACGATATCTCTGTTCTCGAACTTAACGTTACCCTGCCGGAAACTGAAGAGACGAAGTAATCTCATCTCCCCTGGGCGTTTGTCCAGGGGCCGCAGCGACACGCCTTTTCTTCAGCATGCGGACTCAGCGCTTATTTCTGTTTTGATCACGCGCAACCGTCTCTCATTGGTAGCAGTAAAAACGCAGCGCGCGGTTGCGCTCTGTCCCACGGATAGTCATCAACTGAGAATGCGAATTACCTACAGGCACCGCGAGAGCGACTATCTCTATTTACCCAAAAGCCTGTAAAGGTTTGCTCCATGGATAATGACTGGAGCGCAGGCGCACAGCCGCTACAGGCGCGGATGTACACCCATTTCCCTTACTGGAGCGCGGATAGCACGGCGCGTAGTTTTTCTCCCAGCAGCTCTCCCCGCCAGCCGCTAAGCAGCTCTGGATACGCAGCTTTTAATCCCCAGTGCCAGTTAAGCAGTTGATTTATTTGCCGGCGCGAGGCAATTAGTTCTGGCCCCAGTTTATTTTCCGCCGCCGTTTCCTGAACGACCTGCTTAATCGATTTAAAAATACTGCGATAGCCTGGTATATCAATCAGATTGATAAGTGGTTCAGGCAAAGCAGACTCCGGGAGTTCCTGCGCCTGTTCAACCAGTGTTATCAACATTTTACCGTGAAAGCGGATTTCGCTACCGGAAAGCCCCAGGCTATCCAGCTCTCCCAGCGATCCCGGCATGTAACGCGCAACCTGCCAAAGATGCTCTTCTCGTACGACAAAATTAACGGCTAAATCGCGACGGCGCGCTTCCTCAAGACGCCACGCTGCCAGCAGCCGTAAACAACCTAGCTGGCGGGTGCGTAACTGCCAGGCATTGCCAATATCGCGCCAGGCTTCCCGTGGAGAAACCACTTCCGCCCGGCGGCGCGCCATCAGCGCACACTCATCCTGCGCAGCCGCCAGCCAGCCGCTGCTGGAGATATCATCCATCAGCCGACGCGCCAGTGGCAGTAAGTACCAAACATCCGCGGCCGCGTAGGCTAATTGTTTCTCGGAAAGCGGGCGCGCCAGCCAGTCGGTACGCGATTCGCTTTTATCAAGCGCTATGCCGCTGTACGTTTCAACCATATTTGCGAACCCACAGGACAATGGATGCCCTAAAAACGCCGCAACGATTTGCGTATCAATAAACGGCGTCGGCATGACGCCAAACGCGTGCTGAAAAACATCCAGATCCTCACTGCCAGCATGGAGAAACTTTAATACCTGCTCATCCTGTAATAGCGCTTTCAGCGCTGACATATCCTCAATGGCCAGCGGATCGATAAGCGATACCTGAGTGCCGTCAAAGAGCTGAATAAGCCCTAGCTGAGCGTAATAGGTGCGCGTACGGACAAACTCGGTATCCAACGCAACGGTTGACGCGCTGCGCGCCTGCTCACAAACCTGCTGTAACTGTGCGGTTGTCGTAATTATCTGGTAATTCAATGTACTCTCTCTTTGCTTCTCGCCCATAAAAAACGCCGGCAGCGCCGGCGTTGGGAGGACTGCATCGGTTTCAGGCCGTATTGTTGCCTTTATTGCGCGCTTCGTCACGCAGTTCTCGCCGCAATATTTTACCGACGTTCGATTTTGGCAATTCATTACGGAATTCTACCTGACGGGGAACTTTATAGGCCGTTAAATGGCGTCGACAAAACGCAATAAGCTCTTCCTCCGTTAGGCGCGCCTCTTTTTTCACGACGAAAATTTTTACGCTCTCCCCGCTATTTTCCGCAGCAACGCCCACGGCCGCCACCTCCAGCACATCCTCATGCTGCATTACTACATCTTCAATTTCATTCGGATATACATTGAAGCCGGATACCAGGATCATATCTTTTTTACGATCGACAATGCGCATAAAGCCCTCTTCGTCCATCACGGCAATATCACCGGTGTAAAGCCAGCCATCTCTCAGGACATCACCGGTTTCTTCAGGGCGCTGCCAGTATCCCGGCATCACCTGCGGGCCACGCACGCAAAGCTCTCCCGGATTCCCGGCGGCTACCGTTTGTCCTTCATCATCGACCAGCTTCACTTCAGTTGAAGGGATGGGCAGGCCGATGCTTCCGCTATGATATTCAATATCATAAGGATTTACGCTGACCAGCGGCGAACATTCCGTCAGGCCATATCCCTCAAGCAAATAGCGGCCGGTTAATTTTTCCCAGCGCTCAGCTACCGCGTGATGTATCGGCATTCCACCACCAGCGGCAAGGCTCAGGGTTGAAAAATCCAGTCGTTTGAAGTCAGCGTTGTTGAGTAAAGCATTAAATAGCGTGTTTACACCGGTAATGGCCGTAAATGGATATTTCGCCAGCTCTTTTACCATACCGGGGATATCCCGCGGGTTGGTTATCAGCAAATTCTGCGCCCCCAGGTCGATAAACAGCAGACAATTCATGGTGAGCGCGAAAATATGGTAAAGCGGTAATGCGGTGACGACTAACTGGCGGCGCGCGTTCAATAGCGGCCCATAAGCCGCTTTTACCTGTTCGAGGTTGGCCAGCATGTTTCTGTGCGTTAGCATCGCGCCTTTTGCAACGCCTGTCGTACCGCCAGTGTATTGTAAAAATGCGATATCATCGCCGTTCAACGCAGGTTTGTCATACTGCATGTGGCTGCCGGCTTGCAGCGCGCGGCGAAACGAAATAGCGTCAGGAAGATGATACTTAGGCACCAGCCTTTTCACATATTTTACGACGAAGTTAACAAGCGTTGCCTTCGCAGTCGAAAGCTGATCGCCCATTCGAGTCAAAATGACGTGGCGAACGCCCGTTTTCTCAACGACCTTTTCCAGCGTATGGGCAAAATTCGACACAATCACAATTGCGCTGGCACCGCTGTCATTAAGCTGATGCTCAAGTTCACGCGGCGTATAAAGTGGGTTAACGTTCACCACGACCAACCCTGCGCGTAAAATACCAAATAGCGCCACGGGGTATTGCAGCAGATTCGGCATCATCAGCGCGACGCGATCCCCTTTTTTGCAAGCCTAATCCATGCTGTAACCAGGCAGCGAAAGCGCGGCTGCGCTCTTCGAGCTGCCGAAACGTCATGACCTCGCCCATATTGACAAACGCGGGCCGGTTGGCATAGCGATTCGCTGCGTGTTCAAACATCTCAACCAGAGACAAATAACGATCGGGGTTAATATCCGCGGGCACATCGGCTGGGTAGCGGTTAAGCCAGATCTTATTCAAAGAATCACCTCTATAATTATTATTTATTGTCATCGTAACCCCACCCACCGCTTTAATTAACATAATATTAACTCAGCGTACCAGTTTCTTGCTTCAGCTGAGATAGGGTTGAGAAGTGCGTCACTAAATTTTTATATCCCAAAATGGCCATTCGGATGACATGGCCGGTAAATACGTACTCGCTCAAACAGTATTGAACTGCGAGGCTTGCACGGACGCTGCTGTTATTCGCAGCGCCCGCCATATCACCAGTATAATAATGAATTATTCAGTAACAACGGACTGTACCTGCGCTGGCATTGGGTTATACCAGCCCCAGCCGCCGTAATGCCTATGCCACCGCCCAGGCGGCCCCCACATCCAGGGATCTATAGGCTGAGGCGGCATAACTACCTGCTGCATGATACGCCAGCGCTTAAATCCGTTAACCTGCATCACCATGAAGGTATAAGGAGCGTTACCAATAACGCCTTTTTCAGTACCGGTTATTGGGCCAACTACGGTAATTAACCGATCTTTAACATCAACCGGGTCGAGAAAACCGTTCACATCCGCGTAAATTCGCCCGCGTGAAGCCGCCCCTAATACCGGCGCTGCGCCGGCATCCAGCGGCACCGTAGCAATTTCAAGCCGCGTTTTACCCTGCGAATTGTGCATTCCAACCACTTTTCCACCAAAGCGCGCCTCCTGGCCGGTATATAACGCAGGCGCATTCATTACACGGGCTAAATCATCCTGAGGGTGCTCAGAGGTGCCTTTAATCGCATCCGGTATAGTGACACAACCGCTAAGCCCGATTGTCGCAAGTAGCACCACTATGCCCCAACAATTCCTCTTCCAATGAATCGCCATGCTTTCTCCTTACGCCGCGTTTTCGCTCGTCGCGCCCTGCCGAGGCTATTCCCGGCCCGGAAGTTTCTTCCAGGCGACGTTATTACGCAGATAGACAGGCTCTGCCACTTCAGCAGCCACGGTTTCGCCATGCGCTACCTGTATTAACGCCAGCGGCAGCATATCTTCCGCCGCCGGCAACAGTACGCCGCTGTCCTGCAGCGTTAACCCGCTCCCGCTTCCGAGTTCGGGCCAGGCCTGCCAGCCCGTTCCTGCTGTTGCCCATGCACCATCCAGAGCCTGTAGGCGCTGAGCAACGGCCTGTGGTGACAGCACGGCCTCGGTTGCCTCACCGTGCCAGACACCGTGGGCATCACGCTGATATTCTGCCCAATACACCTCATTCATGCGAGCGTCTATTGCCGCTAATATCCGCGTTGCGCCGGTCTGACGCCAGGCCCCCTGCGCAAGCGTCGCCAGCGTCGAAACGCCGACCATCGGTAAATCCGCCCCCAGGGCAAGCCCCTGCGCCATTCCAATGCCAATGCGCACACCGGTAAAACTACCGGGGCCGCGACCAAACGCCAGTGCCTGTAATTCTGACAAGGCAATACTTCCCTGGTTCAAAATGTCCCGAACCATCGGCAAAATACGCTGCGTATGCTCGCGCGGGCAGACCTCAAAACGGCTCAGGACCGTACCATTCTGCCAGAGCGCGGCAGAACAGGCTTCGGTAGCGGTATCAATCGCGAGGATTTGCATGGCTCAGTGGCTCCCGGTAACTGTGCGGTGAAAAAACGGCGCGCATAATAACACATTACGACTGCGTAGGTGCGGTCAGGAAAGCCGCCGCTTTCCCAAGGTCACGCGTGCGCGGCGCTAAAGGCAGGCTATTCAAAAATACGGCGCCATATGGGCGCATGACCAGGCGATTATCGCAGATAACTAACACACCGCGATCGTCTACGTCGCGGATTAAGCGCCCAACGCCCTGTTTCAATGCAATAACCGCTTCCGGTAACTGCACTTCTGTGAACGGATCGGTGCCGCGCAACCGGCAATCTTCCATGCGCGCTTTTAATAGCGGATCGTCCGGCGCAGTAAACGGCAGTTTATCGATAATCACCAATGATAGTGCGTCACCGCGCACATCTACGCCTTCCCAAAAACTGCTGGTGGCTACTAATAAGGCATTGCCAGCCTCGACAAACTGGCGCAATAACTGCCCTTTGCTGGTTTCCCCCTGCAATAATACCGGCAGCGTTAAGGAAGCGCGAAACTCCGCCGCTAAATCCCGCATCATGGCGTGGGAAGTGCACAGCATAAAACAGCGTCCGTTATTGGCGACAATAAGCGGGCGCAGCATTGCCGCCAACCGGCGGCCGCTGCCGGGCTGATTGGTTTGAGGCAGCCCGCGGGGCACGCAAAGCAGCGCCTGGCGGGAATAATCAAAAGGGCTTGCCAGAAGCAATGTTTCGGCCTGCTCAATGCCAAGCCGGGTGGTAAAATGGCTAAGCTGTTCATTAACAGAGAGCGTTGCTGAGGTAAAAATCCAGCTACCCGGCTTTTTCGCCATTGCTTCATGAAATTTGTCAGCAACAGAAAGCGGCGTCAGCGCAAGTTTAAAATGGCGGGAGGTGCATTCATACCAGTAGCTGTAGCCGGGCTGGTTAATCTCTTTAAGTCGTTTTAAGCAGGCGCGATAGAGAGTAGCGCGCTCAAATGCAACATCTAACAGCTCGGAGCGGCCCAGGGAGAGTTTTGCCACGTCATAGCAGAGCTCCAGCGCGTCATCGAGCAGCAGTAAGGCGCGCTGTATATTGGCATCGGACAGGAGCTCGCGTAAATTTCCCCGGTAACCGGGTTCGCCAAGCTGCAAACGAAAATCCTGCGCGCTCTGTGCCAAACGATCGGCACATTTTTGTAACTGCTGGGTATCCTTCAGCTCTGTGCGATAGGCCATGGAGATATCTTTTGCTAAATCGAGCAACTGACGGCTGGAAAGCGATTCGCCGAAATACTGGCTGGCAATATCAGGAATTTGATGCGCCTCATCAAAAATCGTCACTTCCGCCTCAGGGATAAGCTCAGCAAAGCCGCTCTCTTTCACTACCATATCCGCCAGAAACAGATGATGATTCACCACCACAATATCGGCATCCATCGCCTTTTTACGCGCTTTAACGACAAAACATTCTTTATAAAGTGGGCAGTCGGCGCCCAGACAATTATCATTGGTACTGGTGACCAGTGGCCATACCTCCGCATCCTCCGCCACTTCAGGGCAGTGGCTGATATCCCCCTCCTCCGTCTCCACCGCCCAGCTGCGCAAACGCATTACGTCGCTTAATACCTGAACCGGCAAATTCCCACCCGCCAGCGCCTGTTGTTCCAGGCGTTCCAGACATAAATAGTTGGAACGCCCTTTCAGCAACGCCAGTTTCCCCGAATATTCCAGCGCCCGGCGCACGGTAGGCAAATCTCGGCTGAAGAGCTGATCCTGCAACGCTTTCGAACCGGTGGATACAATAACTTTTTTCCCCGCACGCAGCGCCGGTGCCAGATAGGCGAACGTTTTTCCGGTTCCGGTTCCCGCTTCAACCACCAGCGGGGTTCCCTGAGCGATAGCTTTAGTTACCGCCTGCGCCATAACTCGCTGTGGCTCGCGCGGTTTAAATCCAGGGATTGCTTTAGCAAGCTGCCCGTCTGTTGCAAAATCGTCCGTCACGCATCCCCCTTTGAATTACGCAAGATTATGTCAGGGACATCTACCGAACGCCAGAACAGGTGACGCCGGGTCGCGCTTATGGCAGGCTTACGCCACGATCCACCGTTAAAAAGGAAATAAAAATGTCTATTGTGCGCGTAAAACCGGAAGCCCGCTGGTCTGATGCCGTAATCCATAACCACACGCTAAATTATACCGGCGTGCCAGAAAATCTGACCGCTGGCGCTTTTGAACAGACGCAGAACACGCTACAACAAATTGAAGATATGCTGAAAGAACAGGGAAGCGATAAGAGCAAAATTCTGGACGCGACTATTATCCTCGCAAACGCCGATGATTTCGCCGAAATGAACCGCGCGTGGGATGCTTGGGTAGTGCCTGGCCATGCGCCTGTGCGCTGCACTATACAGGCCACGCTGATGAAACCGACGTACAAAGTCGAAATTAAAATTATCGCCGCCGTAGACTGACTTTTATCTTCGAGCCGAAGTAAAACATGCCGCGAACCGCACCTCACAGTCGGCCCGCGGCAAGTACTATACCTGCCATCTGACATTATTAAAGCATGTTGATAGGCTGCGGATATTATCAATCAAACCCACAGCGGGTGAGCGAGCCAAATTCAACGGAAGAACAACGTCCGGTTATTGCGGCTAAAGTTACACTAACTCACACGTAAAATTAGCCAACGCGCTTAGCGCTCACTCTCATCCTCTTCATCGTCAAAGCGAGCAACGATACGTTCCCCGCGATGCGTATTGCGGATTTCCTCAGCTACGCGGGTAATCGCTTCTCCACTACTCATACCCTGTGAAATTAGCTCCTGGATACGTTCAACCGCCTGCTGCTGCTGGTCATGCGATAACGCGGGTAATCCTGTAAACATGATAACTCCTGATAAATAGCTGCGCTGACCGTCTTTTATAGCAGATGTCAGATAGAATCTATTATGGCATGCTAACGTTTATCCGTGCAGCCCAGGTAAGCCCTAAATCCATGATATCTACTGCTTCAATCAGTCCGGCCCGTTTGACGTTGCCCTGGCGCAGCGATGCGATTGAATACTATTTTTCCCGAGTGCAGCACCAGCCGTGGGCGATGATGCTGCACTCCGGTTACGCGCAGCATGCCAGTAGCCGCTTTGATATCATGGTCGCCGACCCAAAGGTGCGTCTTCAAACGCACGGGGCCACCACACAGATTACCTATACGGATGATCATCATGAATATCATAACGACGACCCATTTCATCTGGTTACCCGTGAGATGCATAAAATGGGATGGCTTCCCCGACAAGCCTCTGATATTCCGTTTCAGGGCGGCGCGTTGGGGCTGTTCGGCTATGATCTTGGCCGTCGCATTGAGAAAATACCCACCCGCGCCGAGGCCGATCTCCATGCGCCGGATATGGCGATAGGGCTTTATGACTGGGCGCTGATTGCCGATCATCATCTCCAGCGCCTTACGCTTATCAGTTATGGGTGCCCGGAGGCACGGCTTAACTGGCTCAATACTCAGCGGAGCGCACAGTGCTCCAGATTCCAGTTAACCACTTCGTGGCACGCCAACATGAGCCGAGCGGGCTATGGCGAACGTTTTCGCCGCATTCAGGCCTGGCTACACAGCGGTGACTGCTATCAGGTAAATTTAGCTCAGCGCTTTAATGCGTCTTATCAGGGCGATGAGTGGCAGGCCTTCGTCGCGCTTAATGCGGATAACCGGGCGCCGTTCAGCGCATTTTTGCGCCTGAACGGCTGTGCGATTCTCAGCGTATCGCCGGAGCGTTTTATTCACCTTTGCGGCTCGCAGATAGAAACTCGCCCGATTAAGGGCACACTGCCTCGCCTTGCAGATGCCGCACAAGACGCAGAGCAGGCGCGTCGGCTGGCTGCCTCATCGAAAGACCGAGCTGAAAACTTAATGATTGTCGACCTTCTGCGTAACGATATTGGCCGCGTTGCCGAACCGGGCAGCGTACGCGTACCGGAGCTATTCGCGGTGGAGCCTTTTCCTGCTGTACATCATCTGGTCAGCACGGTGACCGCACGCCTGCCCCCTCATCGCCACGCGACTGAGCTATTGCGCGCCGCATTCCCTGGCGGATCTATTACCGGCGCGCCGAAAATCCGCGCCATGGAAATTATTGAAACACTCGAGCCGCAGCGTCGCAACGCCTGGTGCGGAAGCATTGGTTATATCAGCAGCTGCGGGCGCATGGATACCAGTATCACTATACGCACGCTTACTGCACAGGACGGCTCGCTATATTGCTCCGCCGGAGGCGGCATCGTTGCGGACAGTAGCGAAGAGGCTGAGTACCAGGAAACGCTTGCCAAAGTAAATCGCATTCTGCGCCTGACCGAGAAACTGTAATGCCTCATTTATCGCTATCGCTCGACACTTTCTTATCTCGTTTTCAATTATTACAGCCGGTTCATCGTAAGGCTTCACATAATTTACGTCTGGCGGCGGTACTTGTCCCCATAGTAAAGCGCCCTCAGCCCGGCTTATTGCTGACTCTGCGAGCCTCTACTTTACGCAAACATGCCGGGCAGGTAGCGTTTCCCGGCGGGGCCGTTGATAAAAGCGATGATTCACTCATTGCTGCCGCTCTGCGTGAAACGTATGAAGAAATCGGCATTCTGCCCCAGCGGGTGGAAGTCATGGGTATTCTGCCCCCGGTTGACAGCATAAGTGGATTTCAGGTTACGCCGGTTGTCGGCCTGATCCCCGCCGATATCGCTTGGTCCCTCAGCGTTGATGAAGTCTCCGCCGTTTTTGAAATGCCCCTTGATGAGGCACTCAGGCTTGGCCGTTATCATCCCTTAAACATCTATCGACGCGGCAATGAGCGACGCGTGTGGCTGTCCTGGTATCAACATTATTTCATCTGGGGGATGACGGCAGACATTATTCGCGCGCTGGCGCTGCAAATCGGCGATGTTCCAGACGATCTTTTTAATAAAAGATGATTGCCCATATATTTCTTCCGCTCCCGCCCCCATATAGAAAGTTTGCGCCGCATTTCACGCCGATGGTGGGCAAGAAAAACTAACTTTGCTGATTAGTTTAATTCATGTGAATAGTTGCCAGTAACGCGCCCCTTCCCCGTAAACTAGGCGATATTCAAAGATTTTATGGCATACGCCTTTGGCAGGAGTCATTGTGATTAGCATCTTCGACATGTTTAAGATAGGCATCGGACCCTCAAGCTCTCATACAGTCGGCCCGATGAAAGCAGGTAAGCAATTTGTCGATGACCTGGCCGAAAACGGGCTACTTGAGTGCGTCACGCGTATCGCAGTAGACGTCTATGGCTCACTTTCACTGACCGGTAAAGGGCATCACACTGATATTGCTATTATTATGGGGCTGGCAGGCAACCGCCCGGATAATGTAGACATTGATAACATCCCCCTGTTTATCCGTGATGTACAGCATCGCCAGCGGCTGATGCTGGCTAACGGCAGGCAGGAAGTGGATTTCCCGAATGATGAGGGAATGCGTTTTCATAATGAAAATTTGCCGCTTCATGAAAACGGCATGCAGATCCATGCCTGGGCCGGCCCCGAACTGATATACAGTAAAACCTATTACTCAATAGGCGGTGGTTTTATCGTTGATGAAGAGCACTTTGGTCAGGCTCCGTCTGATGATTCTCCGGTTCCCTGGCCTTATCATTCCGCCCAGGAATTGCTGGCGCACTGTAACGAAAGCGGTTTATCGCTCTCCGGGCTCGTCCTGCAAAATGAACTGGCGCTGCATAGCAAAGCGGAAATTGATGCCTACTTCGCCGATATTTGGTCAACAATGCGCGCCTGTATTGATCGGGGGCTCAATACTGAAGGCGTATTGCCTGGCCCGCTGCGCGTACCGCGCCGCGCGCAGGCGCTGCGCCGAATGCTGATCTCCAGTGGTAAACTTTCCAGCGATCCAATGAATGTGGTTGACTGGGTAAATATGTTCGCCCTGGCCGTCAATGAAGAAAATGCCGCCGGCGGCCGCGTAGTAACGGCCCCAACCAACGGCGCCTGCGGCATTGTTCCTGCGGTGCTCGCCTATTACGATCGCTTTATTGAAACCGTCACTCCGGATATTTATCTACGCTATTTCCTGGCCTGCGGCGCTATCGGCATCCTGTATAAAATGAATGCTTCAATTTCCGGCGCAGAGGTTGGCTGTCAAGGGGAAGTGGGCGTCGCCTGTTCTATGGCCGCCGCTGGACTCGCGGAGCTTCAGGGCGGAAGCCCCGAGCAGGTATGCGTCGCAGCGGAAATCGGTATGGAACATAATCTTGGTCTGACCTGCGATCCTGTAGCAGGGCAGGTGCAGGTTCCCTGCATTGAACGTAACGCTATCGCATCGGTAAAAGCGATTAACTCTGCCCGAATGGCGCTCCGGCGCACCAGTGAGCCGCGTGTTTCCCTCGATAAGGTGATTGAAACCATGTATGAGACAGGAAAGGATATGAATGCTAAATACCGGGAAACCTCACGCGGCGGGCTGGCGATTAAAGTTCAGTGCGATTAATGCAAGGCTAACGCGGTGGAGATGATATATGCATCCGGCGCGTTCGCGCCAGATGCGGCTATTTTACCGTTTGATGATGTATAAGCTGAGCCGCAGCGCTGATATCCAGGACGGCATGATTAAAAACCGGGCAGTCGATTTCTCATTGACCCGAAGCCCTAATCATAATTATCTGCGCCTGCATGAAGGGAACCCGGCTGTTGTAACCGAGCACGGCGCTTCTTTCTTCTCACGGAGCGGATGTAAAAAACGGCGCACCCGGCGCCGTTTTTTATTACAGAAATTTAATTACTCTTCTTCATCCTGATTCCGGCGCTGCTTTTCGATACGAACCAAGTCGATACGATAATCGTTCGCTTCCAGAATCCGTATTGTTATTTCCGGCAGCACAATTTCATCACCCACCTTCGGTATTTGCCCATGTTGCGCAATCGCCAGCCCGGCGACCGTAGCAATATCGGCATGCTCATCCGTCAAGTCTTCAAGACCAAGCTGTTGCTGTAGAGCATGCAGATCTGTCGAACCTTTAACCAGCCAGCCATCTCCGTCATGCACGATTTCAGGCGTCTCATCGGCATCCGGAAATTCACCCGCTATCGCCTCCAGCACGTCCAGCGGCGTTACCAGCCCCTGCACAACGCCAAATTTGTCAACAACGGGTAAAAAGTGATCCACTTACCGTCACCACCAACGGTCTAA